>NZ_JADNDC010000059.1:0-14375 GCF_015551645.1 Ruminococcus sp. D54t1_190329_F1 | reverse complement strand
GTCGGAAAGCCGTGTGAGGGAGAACCTCATGCACGGTTTGATGAGGGGCGGATGAAAATTTCATCCGCCTACTCTACTCAGAAAACCTACCGGAAACAGTGTAGCGGCTATGTGTATGATGCTGGTTATGCTGCCCTTCTTTATGCTGGCTATGTACGAAAAGCATGGACAGCCGCTGGAAAAGATCGTGGGCAACATTCTCAAAGTAGCTGTGATCCGTCCAAAGCAGCGACCTTACCAGACCAACAACTTTTATGCCGTATTAAAGCGGCAGGAAATGCTCGATAAGGAGGTGTATGACATTGTTCACCGCAATAAAAAAATGGCTGCATCGGATGTTCGGAAAAACCGAGGAAAAAACTGTGCAGTCGGTAAAGACAAAGAAAAAACTGTCCCGCGCCGATAAGAAGCAGATCGAAGCGGCCATTGTCCGCGCTAACCGCACGGACAAAAAAGGAAAATCTGCGCAGGACAGTATCCCTTATGAACGGATGTGGCCGGACGGAATCTGCCGCGTATCGGACAGCCACTACACAAAGACCATCCAGTTTCAGGACATCAACTATCAGCTCTCCCAAAACGAAGATAAGACGGCAATCTTTGAGGGGTGGTGTGATTTCCTCAATTATTTCGACAGCTCGATTCACTTCCAGTTGTCTTTTCTGAACCTTGCGGCATCGGAGGAGACCTTTGCCAACTCCATTTCCATCCCGCCCCAGGGGGATGCCTTTGACAGTATCCGTGAGGAATACACCACGATGCTGCAAAATCAGCTGGCCAGAGGCAACAACGGTCTCATCAAGACCAAATACCTGACCTTTGGTATCGACGCGGACAGTATCAAAGCTGCCAAGCCCCGCCTGGAGCGCATTGAGACCGATATACTCAATAACTTCAAGCGTCTTGGCGTAGCCGCCAGAACACTGGACGGTAAGGAAAGGCTTTCCCAGCTTCATGCGGTATTCCACATGGACGAACAGCTCCCATTTCAGTTTGAATGGGACTGGCTGGCTCCTTCCGGTTTGTCTACGAAAGATTTTATTGCACCAAGCTCCTTTGAGTTCCGCACCGGCAAGCAGTTCCGTATGGGCAAGAAATACGGGGCTGTTTCTTTTTTGCAGATTTTAGCCCCAGAGCTGAATGACCGTCTGCTGGCTGATTTTCTGGATATGGAAAGCTCGCTCATTGTGAGTATGCACATTCAGTCGGTGGATCAGGTAAAAGCCATCAAAACGGTAAAGCGCAAGATTACCGACCTGGATCGCAGTAAGATCGAGGAACAGAAAAAAGCAGTCCGCGCAGGATACGACATGGACATCATTCCCTCTGACCTTGCCACCTACGGCAGTGAAGCGAAAAAGCTGTTGCAGGATTTGCAGAGCCGAAACGAGAGAATGTTCCTTGTCTCCTTTTTGGTGCTGAACACAGCGGACAATCCCCGTCAGCTTGGCAACAACATCTTTCAGGCAGGCTCTATTGCCCAGAAGTATAACTGTCAGCTGACCAGACTGGACTTTCAGCAGGAAGAAGGGCTGATGAGCTGTCTGCCTCTGGGACTCAATCAGATCGAGATCCAGCGAGGGCTGACCACCAGTTCTACGGCTATCTTTGTACCGTTCACCACACAGGAACTGTTTCAGAACGGCAAAGAAGCTCTGTACTACGGCATCAATGCTCTGTCCAACAACCTCATCATGGTGGACCGAAAGCTGCTGAAAAACCCCAATGGCTTGATTTTGGGTACGCCGGGTTCCGGTAAGTCCTTCAGTGCAAAACGAGAAATCGCCAACTGCTTTTTGCTTACCAATGATGATGTTATCATCTGTGACCCGGAAGCTGAGTACGCACCTCTTGTTGAGCGTCTGCATGGGCAGGTCATCAAGATCTCGCCTACCTCAACCAATTACATCAATCCGATGGACCTGAACCTGGACTATTCGGATGATGAAAGCCCGCTGTCCCTCAAGTCTGATTTTATCCTCAGCTTGTGTGAGCTGATCGTGGGCGGTAAGGACGGATTGCAGCCGGTGCAGAAAACCATCATCGACCGTTGTGTGCGTCTGGTCTATCAGACCTACCTCAACGACCCGCGCCCGGAGAATATGCCCATACTGGAGGACCTATATAACCTGCTCCGTTCACAGGAGGAAAAGGAAGCCCAGTATATCGCCACGGCCCTTGAAATCTATGTAACCGGCTCCCTCAATGTGTTCAACCACCAGAGCAATGTGGACATCAATAACCGCATTGTCTGCTATGACATTAAGGAACTGGGCAAGCAGCTCAAGAAAATCGGTATGCTGGTGGTCCAGGATCAGGTGTGGAACCGCGTTACCATCAACCGTGCCGCTCACAAGTCCACCCGTTACTACATCGACGAGATGCACCTACTTTTGAAGGAGGAGCAGACCGCCGCTTATACGGTGGAAATCTGGAAGCGATTCAGAAAATGGGGAGGTAAATTACTTTGTGTTTTGATTTTGCATGGAAACACAGAGTATGCCGTCCTGACCGAAGCCGATTCAGACAGTCAGGATTATCAGTGGGAAAGAAACGGAAAGGGTTTTGCAATCCTAATCCGAGTGGAAGTCTCTGTGTAATAGCAGGTACACACGCAACGCATAGAGCTTGACCCCTGGTCTGTGATGATCCGGAATATAATAGCTCCACGAGTTCCCGCTATCATTTCGGCAGGCAGCGCAGAGCTGTCAGATAAAAAGATATGCTATGCCGGGTGTGAAATGACACACCGCTGAAAATGGGAGAAATCCCCGGAGAGACAGATAAAAAACTGTCTGATAATCACAAACAGATCCCAACAGGAATCACCCAGAATGTCAAAGACCTGCTTTCCAGCCGTGAGGTGGAGAACATCTTTGAAAACTCGGACTTCGTGTATATGCTCAACCAGGCAGGCGGAGACCGCCAGATCCTTGCCAAGCAGCTGGGCATCTCCACGCACCAGCTGAGCTATGTGACCCACTCCGGTGAGGGCGAGGGTCTGCTGTTCTATGGCTCCACGATCCTGCCTTTCGTGGATCACTTCCCGAAGAATACCGAGCTTTACCGCATTATGACCACCAAACCCCAGGAACTGAAAAAGAAGGAGGATGAATGATGATGAACCCCAACATTTTGAATCAAAACCCGCTGATGTTTTTTGACAGGGCGGTAAATGCCCAGCGCAGCCAGCTGCTTACGGTCATGGCTGATGCGGTAAGTGAGTGCCGCACGGCGGCAGATCAGGCAGCCGAACTGAATGAGACCGGTCAGGTGGGGCTTCTCCGTCTGGCAGAGGTCTGGAGCGCCATCCGTGCCAAGGAAGGCATGGGCGGTCTGATTCTGGAAGGAACAGAAGCGAAGATCCTGTCCGATGTGGTGGCACAGTTTTATGCCTACCTGTCCGGCTGTATGTTCAACGATCCTGTGGGGATGGCCATTTATGCAGAGCTGCACTACATGATGTCCTCCCTCATGCTGGGAGAATGGTTTGAATAAAGAACCGCGCCTGCGCTTTACCGATGAGGAACGGGCTGACCCTGCGCTGGAAAAGCCGATCCGCAAAGCGGAGAAAGCTGCGGCCAGAGCAGATAAGGCGCAGGCCAATATTCCAAAGAAAAAGGTCAGGCAGACGGTTATTGACCCGGATACCGGAAAAAAGACCTCGAAGCTGACCTTTGAGGACAAGAAAAAGCCACCCTCCAAAGTTTCTCAAGGGATCAAGGAAGCTCCTGTCCATCTGGTCGCGGGCAAGCTCCACAAAGAAATCCGGGAAACAGAACAGGACAATGTGGGCGTGGAAAGCGCCCACAAGTCCGAGGAGGCGGTGGAGACCGGCGCTTATCTGGTGCGGGAGGGCTACCGCAGCCACAAGCTGAAGCCGTACCGCAAAGCAGCCCAGGCAGAGCGCCAACTGGAAAAGGCAAATGTAAATGTCCTGTACCAGAAATCCTTGCAGGAAAATCCCCAGTTTTCCAGCAATCCTCTTTCCCGCTGGCAGCAAAAGCAGGCCATCAAAAAGCAGTATGCCGCCGCCAAGCGCACCGGTCAGACTGCCGGAAATACCGCCCAGGCTGCGTCCAAAACTGGAAAAGCCGCAAGGACGGTAAAAGAAAAGGCACAGCAGGCAGGGGCATTCGTCATGCGCCACAAGAAGGGCTTCCTGATCGCAGGGGTTTTGTTCCTCATCGCCTGTATGCTGATGAATACCATGTCCTCTTGTTCCATGATGGCGCAGAGCATCGGTTCCGTTCTCTCCGGCACCACCTATCCGTCGGATGACCCGGAAATGCTGGCGGTGGAGGCAGATTATGCAGCCAGAGAAGCCCAGTTGCAGGAGGAAATCGACAACATCGAAAGTAGCCACCCAGGGTATGACGAGTATCGCTATGACCTTGGTATGATCGGCCATGACCCCCATGAGCTGGCGGCCTTTCTCTCTGCTGTCTTGCAGGGCTACACCAGGCAAAGCGCCCAGGCAGAGCTGGCGCGTGTGTTTGCAGCACAGTATCAGCTGACGCTTACCGAGGAAGTGGAGATCCGCTATCGCACGGAGACCTCCACCGACCCGGAGACCGGCGAGACCACCTCAGAAGAAGTCCCCTATGAGTATTACATTCTGAATGTGAAACTCACCAGCAAGCCCATTTCCGCTGTGGCGTCGGAGCTATTGACCCCGGAGCAGATGGAAATGTATCAGGTCTATCGACAGACCATGGGCAATAAGCCGCTGTTGTTTGGCGGCGGTTCCCCTGATACCAGCGGCTCGGAAGATCTGTCCGGTGTGCAGTTCATCAATGGCACTCGTCCCGGAAACCCTCAGCTGGTGGAACTGGCGAAAAGTCAGGTGGGAAATGTGGGCGGTTATCCCTACTGGAGCTGGTACGGTTTTGACAGCCGCGTGGAATGGTGCGCCTGCTTTGTATCCTGGTGCTATAACCAGGCAGGAAAAAGTGAACCGCGATTTGCAGGCTGTGAGTGGCAGGGCGTTCCGTGGTTCCAGTCTCATGGACAGTGGGGCGCACGGGGGTATGAGAACATTGCTCCCGGCGATGCCATTTTCTTCGATTGGGACTTGGACGGCAGCGCCGACCATGTGGGCATCGTTGTCGGCACCGATGGCAGCCGTGTTTATACCGTGGAGGGAAATTCCGGCGATGCCTGTAAGATCAAGAGTTATGACCTGAATTATCAGAGTATCAAGGGCTACGGTCTGATGAACTGGTAACAGAGATTTTTAGAAGGAGTGATAGACGATGGCAAAGAACAAAATTGAACGCATTGACCAGGAGATTACAAAGGTCCGCGAGAAAATCGCAGAGTATCAGGAAAGGCTCAAGGTGCTGGAGGCACAGAAAACCGAGGCAGAAAATCTGGAGATCGTTCAGATGGTGCGCGCACTGCGTATGACCCCGGCCCAGTTGAGCGCTATGCTGTCCGGCGGCACAGTTCCCGGCAGTTTGGCTGATGACAACAACGAACAGGAGGAAACCAGCTATGAGGAATAAACGATTGATCCGAACACTTTCCACCCTTTGCCTGACGCTGGTTTTGGCATCGGGCTTTACCGTTCCCGCTTTTGCCCAGGGCGCAGCGCCGCCCCCGGCAGAGGATACCACCAATGACAGCAATGTGGTGGTGGAAGAAACGGAAAAAGCACCTCCGCTGACCCCGGATGGTAACGCCGCTCTGGTGGATGATTTTGGTGGCAACAAGCAGCTCATTACCGTTACCACCAAGGCAGGCAACTATTTTTATATCCTGATCGACAGGGCCAACGAGGATAAAAAGACTGCTGTTCACTTTCTGAACCAGGTGGATGAAGCGGACTTAATGGCGCTGATGGAGGATGGAAAACCCAAAGAGGAGCCGCCTGCGGTGTGCAGATGCACGAAGAAATGTGAAGCAGGGGCAGTCAATACGGGCTGTCCGGTCTGTGTAACTGATAAGAGTAAATGTACGGGAAAAACACCGGAACCTCAGGCAGAAGCACCGGAGCCGGAAAAAGAAAAGACTGCCGGACTGAACCCGGCTGCGCTGGTCCTTTTGCTGGCTCTGCTGGGCGGCGGTGGCGTATTTGCCTACTTGAAGCTCGTTAAGAATAAGCCTAAGACTAAAGGCAATGACAGTCTGGACGATTATGATTATGGCGAGGAAGATTCCGAGGAATGGGAAACCGAGGATGAGGAGTCGGGCGAGCCGGACGCTGATGGGGGCAGCACAGAAGAAGATGACGAGGACAGCGTGAAATGACCCGTTTCACAGACAGTCCCTATGAACGAATGATGACACGCAGGCCGGAGGGCGGGAAGGAAACTTCCCGTCCTCCCTCTTTGCCCCACAGCCACCCCTGTTATGGCTGCGGGAATTATGGAAGTCCCTGCGTAGGTGTTTGCCACCGTGAGATGGAACGCTGGTTCAAAGAAAGGAAACGAAAAAAATGAGTGTTCTGATTATATTTATCAAGCTGATTGCTGTTTTTGACCTGCTGGTAATTGCTGTGTATTTTGGCGGCGATATTCTTTCTACCGTGTTAAACAAACTCCGGAGAAAACCGAAGCAGGAAGATTCCTTTGATTTTTCCCTGGATGCCGCAACGGTTCCCTTGTCCATAGATTCCATCCGTCAGCTTTATTCAGGAGACGCGGCGGATTTTGTGGAAGAAAAGATCCTGCCAAATGCGGAGAAAACAATGGCCGTGCTGACGGAACAAGAACAGACGGCGGCTCGTCTGCTCTTATCCGCTTTGATCGGTTTTCTTGCAGCAGAAGCTCCTATGGATGAACAGAGCTTTCCTTTGATGATGGAACTTCTGAACTGCATGGAAGGGGAAAAAGAAGATGGTTGTCAGGATGCAGTAGATAGTTTACTTGAAGATGCCGCCTGCAATACCCGCCGTCACGAAGAATATTACAGCAATTATCAACGCTACCAGCTGATGCAGGTGGATAAAACCCGTGTCATTTTGGCTTGCCGCATCATCATCAATGACCTGCTGGGGAAACTGTACCGCTATGACTACCGGTTTGGTTATAACCTGCTACTGGATGAGGAAAACAGCATAGAGAAAAAACTGCACACGCCTGTGCGGGAAGAATGGGAGGCTGAAGATGATGAGATATAAACTGGTAATCGCTGAAAAACCATCGGTTGCACAAAGTCTGGCTGCGGTAATCGGTGCAACCGCTCGTAAGGACGGGTATTTGGATGGTAACGGCTGGCGTGTCAGCTGGTGCGTGGGCCATCTGGCCGGTCTTGCGGATGCAGACAGTTATGATCCCAAGTATGCCAAGTGGCGATATGATGACCTGCCTATTCTGCCGGAGCATTGGCAGATGGTAGTGGGAAAGGATAAGAAAAAGCAGTTTGATATTCTCAAAAAGCTGATGAACGCCCCGGATGTGACGGAGGTAGTAAATGCCTGTGATGCCGGACGCGAGGGCGAGCTGATCTTCCGCAGCGTCTATGAGCTGGCAGGCTGTCAAAAGCCGATGAAAAGGCTCTGGATTTCTTCGATGGAGGACTCTGCCATAAGGGAGGGCTTTGCAAACCTGCGCCCCGGTGCGGACTATGACGGACTTCGGGATGCTGCCCTCTGCCGTGCCAAGGCCGACTGGCTGGTGGGAATCAATGCGACAAGGCTTTTTTCCGTGCTGTATCACCGAACCCTCAACATCGGGCGCGTGATGTCCCCGACGCTGGCGCTTATTGTTCAGCGAGAAGCTGAGATCGACACCTTTCAGCCGGTCCCCTTTTATACCGTGGCGCTGGAGCTGCCCGGTCTTACCGTATCCGGAGAGCGCATGGCGGATAAAGCTGCTGCCGAACAACTGAAAGAAGCCTGTCAGGGTGCAAATGTCACAATCAAAAAGGTGGAGCGCAAGGAAAAGTCCGAAAAGCCACCTGCCCTCTATGACCTGACTACCCTGCAAAGAGATGCCAACCGTCTGCTTGGATTTACGGCCCAGCAGACCTTGGACTATCTGCAAAGCCTGTATGAAAAGAAGCTCTGCACCTATCCCCGTACTGACAGCCGCTATCTGACCGGTGATATGGCAGACAGCCTGCCGGTGCTGGTGAATCTGGTTGCCAATGCTATGCCGTTTCGGAAAGGGATCGCCATTTCCTGTGATGCCGGTGCGGTCATCAACGATAAGAAAGTAACCGACCACCACGCAGTAATTCCCACCCGAAATCTCAAGGATGCAGACCTTTCTGCCCTTCCTGCGGGAGAAAAAGCAGTGCTGGAGCTGGTGGCCCTGCGCCTGCTGTGCGCCGTGGCCCAGCCCCATATCTATTCGGAAACCGTTGTGATTGCAGCGTGTGCCGGTGGGAAATTTACCGCCAAGGGAAAAACGGTGAAGCACCCCGGATGGAAAGCACTGGAGGACGCTTACCGTGCCAAAACGAAGGATGCAGAGCCGAAAAAAGAGGGTGCAGAGAAAGCCCTGCCGGAGCTGACTGAAGGACAGACCCTTTCGGTTTCTGCGGCAATCGTCAAAGAAGGCAAAAGCAGTCCGCCCCAGCACTTTACGGAGGACACCCTATTGTCCGCGATGGAGACTGCTGGAAAAGAGGATATGCCGGAGGATGCCGAGCGAAAAGGTCTGGGGACACCGGCCACCCGTGCCGGTATTTTGGAAAAGCTGGTATCTGCCGGTTTTCTGGAACGAAAAAAGAGCAGGAAAACGGTGCAGCTTCTCCCTTCCCACGATGCAGTTTCCCTGATCACCGTTCTGCCGGAACAACTGCAATCGCCGCTTCTGACTGCCGAGTGGGAGTACCGACTGGGCGAGATCGAGCGCGGGCAGCTTGCCCCGGAGGAGTTTTTGGACGGGATCAGCACCATGCTGAAAGATCTGGTGGGGACTTATCAGGTCATCAAGGGAACTGAGTACCTGTTCACTCCGCCCCACGAGGTGGTGGGCAAATGCCCTCGCTGCGGTGGGGGAGTTGCAGAACTGCAAAAAGGCTTCTTCTGTCAGAATAATTCTTGCAGATTTGCAATCTGGAAAAACAACAAATGGTGGGCTGCCAAGAAAAAACAGCCGACCAAGGCTGTGGTGTCTGCGCTGCTGAACGATGGCCGTGTCCGTGTGACGGGGTTATATTCGGAGAAAACCGGCAAGACCTACGATGCCACTGTGGTTTTGGAGGACGATGGACAGTATGCCAACTTCAAGCTGGAATTTGACCAGCGGAAAGGAGGCAGCCGATGAAGCTCTCTTTAGTGGAACGGGAAACCATTCTCCTCTATAACCAGGCAGAACCAATGGCTGAGGTCTACACCCACGATCCCCATCTGATGGAGAAGCTGGAACTGCTGGCAAAAAAGCACCCCGACCAGATCATCCGAAAGGACGCCCATAACTTTACCGTCCCCAAGCGGTGTGTATCAGTCCGGGAGCCATACAGCGCCGAGCGTCGCAAAGCTGCCAGTGAGCGTGCGAAAGCCGCCGGATACCAGCCCCCTGTGAAAAAGTCCGGCAGTTAAAGGCACATGGCAGAGAATGTATTTGAAGCGGTCAAGCAGTCGGTCAGCACCAGAGAAGCGGCAGCGTTTTATGGGATCGAGGTCAAACGAAATGGTATGGCCTGCTGTCCCTTTCACGATGATAAGAACCCCAGCATGAAGGTAGACCAGCGGTTCCACTGCTTTGGTTGCGGTGAAGATGGGGATGTGATCGACTTTACCGCAAAGCTCTTTGACCTCTCCCCAAAAGAAGCGGCGGAGAAACTGGCACAGGACTTTGGCCTGATCTATGACAGTCAGGCCCCTCCCCGCAGGAGATATGTCTGGCAAAAAAACGAGGCACAGAAGTTTCGGGAGGATCGACAGCGCTGTTATCGCGTACTGTCCGATTACTACTATCTGCTGAAAAAATGGGAAGCCGACCGTTCTCCCAAAACACCGGAGGAAGAACCGCACCCCCGCTTTGTGGAAGCAATCCAGAAGAAAGCCTATGTAGAGTACCTGCTGGACCTTTTTCTTTATGAAAGTGAAGAAGAACAAAAGGCATGGATTGCAGAACACACAGCAGAAATCACACACTTGGAAAGGAGATTGAAAATCATGGCTGAGAACAAACCCACCAACCGAGAGCGGCTAAGGGAAATCACAGATGGCATCGAGCAGGGCATCAAAGAACTGTTTGAGAGTGAAAAGTATATGCGCTATCTGTCCGTTATGTCCCGCTTCCACCGCTATTCGGTAAACAACACCATGCTCATCTATATGCAGAAGCCGGACGCCACTTTGGTAGCCGGATACAATAAGTGGAAAGACCAGTTTGAGCGTCATGTAAAAAAGGGCGAGCATGGCATTACCATCATAGCCCCCACACCGTATAAGAAGAAAATCGAGGAACAGAAGCTGGACCCGGATACCAAGGCTCCGATTCTGGATAAAGACGGAAAGATCGTCACAGAGGAAAAAGAAATCGAAATCCCCATGTTTCGTCCGGTCAAGGTCTTTGATGTGAGCCAGACCGATGGGAAACCTTTGCCGGAGCTTGCATCATCCCTTTCCGGCAATGTGCCAAATTATGAGGCATTTATGGAGGCTCTGCGCCGCAGCGCACCGGTGCCAATTACTTTTGAATCAATGGCCGCCGATACGGACGGCTATTTTTCTGCTGATCATCAGAAAATTGCCATTCGTCAGGGCATGAGTGAGGTTCAGACGGTTTCAGCCACAGTACACGAGATTGCCCACAGCAAGCTCCATGACCCTAAAAAATATGAAATGCTACCGTCATGGAAGGTTGTGCAGGAGAGTGAAGGTGGAACCAAGCATGATTTCAAGTTGGATTTTGCCACAGAAAAAGAAGCCGAACAGTTTGCTTCTGATATGGATTGGTGTTATGTGGACGAAAATCAGTTTGAATGGCGTCTTGCAGTTGAGGAAGATGCAACCGCAGAAAAACAGGCAATCAAAAACCGTCACACGGAAGAAGTGGAGGCTGAAAGCATCTCCTATGCAGTCTGCAAATATTTTGGCATCGAGACTGGAGAAAACAGCTTCGGCTATATTGCAAGCTGGAGCCAGGGCAAGGAACTGAAAGAGCTGAGAGCCAGTTTGGAGACCATCAACAAGACCTCCGGCACTTTGATCTCCGACATTGAGCGCCACTATAAGGAAATCTGCAAAGAGCGTGGGATTGACCCAAATGCAAAAGCAGAGCCGGAAACTGCCCCGATAGAGCAGCCAGCAGATGCTGCTAAGGTATCCGATAGACAGCCGACCGGCAATCTGACCTACTATGCAGCAGAGTGTATGGAGTTTCCAAACCTCGGAGAATACCACGATAACCTGTCTTTGGAGGAAGCGATCCGCATTTATCAGGAGATTCCAGCAGAGCGAATGAACGGGATCAAGGGCATTGGCTTTGAGCTGAAAGACGGAAGCGACTATGAAGGACCATTCCCGATTTTGACCGGGCAGACCATTGACCTGGACACCATCCAGGCAATCGACTATTACCGTGATAATCCTCTGGTACAGAAAGCGGTAAAGGATCTGGCTGAGGCTATGCCGGAAATGGAGGTGCTGGGGGCGGACGCCAACCAGCAGGAGGCTTTGTTTCTGATCGACGGTGCCACCTATCTTCATATCCAGCCCTGTGACAGCGGCTGGGACTACACCCTATACGATGCTGCGTCCATGAAAGAGCTGGATGGCGGTCAGCTGGATATGCCGGAGCTTTCCTGCAAAAATGCAGTTCTCCAGATTTGTGATGACAACGATCTGGACAGCACTTCGCTCAGACACGCACCACTGTCCATGATTGAGACCTTGCAGGAAGCGGCTTACCAGCAGATGCAGGCAGGGGCCAGTCAGGTGGCTGTTTCTTCCCAGCTGCCGGAGGCACAGGAACAGACACTGGATGAATACCCAACGCCGGATGAGCAGGTCTCCACACCGGATATGCAGGAATACGGCTACTCCTATGATGGGATGCTCCCTGTTACCAGAGAACGGGCGCTGGAACTGGATGCCGCCGGTTTGACCGTTTATGTGCTGCATGAGGACAATACGGAGAGTATGGTGTTTGACCCGCAGGAAATCATGGATCATGGCGGTCTTTTTGGCGTGGACCGTGAGGAATGGGAGAAAAGCCCTCAGTTCCACGAAAAGGTCATGGAGCGTCAGGAACATCAGCAGGAACGCGAACAGGCATTTCTTGCTCAGAACAGAGATTGCTTTGCTATCTATCAGGTGAGCCGTGACGATCCGCAGAATGTGCGCTTTATGAATCTGGATTGGTTAAAGTCCCATGACATTTCCATAGACCGCAGCAATTATGACCTCATTTACACAGCTCCGCTGAGGGAGTCTGGCACGGTACCGGAGCAGCTGGAAAAACTATATGAGCAGTTTAATCTGCAAAAGCCGGCGGATTTTCACAGTCCTTCTATGAGTGTCAGTGACATCGTTGCGATCAAGCAGGATGGTAAGGTATCCTGTCATTACTGTGACAGTGTTGGTTTTACCCAGATCCCCGGATTCCTGCCGGAAAATCCGCTGAAAAATGCGGAGATGGCCGTGGAGGACGATTACGGCATGATCGACGGTATCATCAACAATGGCGCAAAAGAGCCTACGGTGGCAGAGCTGGAACAGCAGGCCCGCAGCGGTCAGCCCATTTCCCTGATGGATCTGGCTGCCGCTGCCCATCGGGAGGAACGGGAAAAGAAAAAGTCCGTCATGGAGCAGCTGAAAAGCCAGCCCAAGGCAGAACACAAAAAGACAGCGCCCAAAAAGAGTGCGGAAAGGGAGATTTGATATGGGAAACTTCACTTTTGAGGAAATGAACCTGATGTGCATTTACAATACCGGTAGCCGCACCGGATTGATCGACAGCCTGCGTGAGATGCGCGGCGAGCTGGCCCCGGAGGAAACCGAGCTGCGGGAGTTGACAGACAGCGCACTGGGCAAGCTCCAGACCATGAGTGATGCCGAGTTTGCCGAGCTGGAGTTGTACCCGGATTTTGACCGGTAAACACCATAATCGCAGGGATGGGGTGGCAATATGCTACCCCACCTTTTACCCCAAAACTGAAAGGAGGACAGAACACTATGCCAACCAAAGCTGAACTATATGCACAGATGGCGGAGAAGGTGACAACACAGCTCACGGGGAGTTGGCAGGAATGGGCAGGGTTTCTCACTACTGCTTCCCGCCTTTACAAGTACCCGTTCCATGAGCAGTTGATGATCTACGCCCAGCGTCCGGACGCTACCGCCTGTGCAGAGTACGATTTGTGGAATGAAAAGATGGGCCGGTATGTAAGGCGCGGTTCCAAAGGGATTGCTCTGGTGGACGATTCCGGGGACAGGCCCCGCCTGCGCTATGTTTTTGATATTTCCGACACCGGAACCCGTGAACATTCCCGCACTCCCTGGCTGTGGCAGCTGGAGGAGCGCCATTTGGATTCGGTGCAGGCCATGCTTGAGCGCACCTATGATGTTTCCGGTGATGACCTTGCCGGACAGCTCACCGAGGTAGCCGGAAAACTGGCTGAGGAATACTGGACGGAGCATCAGCAGGACTTCTTCTATATCGTTGACGGTTCCTTTTTGGAGGAATATGATGAGTTTAACATCGGAGTACAGTTCAAGGCAGCAGCCACCGTCAGTATCACTTATGCTTTAATGTCCCGCTGTGGACTGGAACCGGAACGCTACTTCGACCACGAAGATTTCATGGCGATCTTTGATTTCAATACTCCGGCAACCATCGGGGCGCTGGGAACAGCGGTCAGCCAGATCAACCAGCAGGTGCTGCGGCAGATCGGCGTTACCGTCCGAAATGCAGAGCGCGAAGCCAACCAAGAAAGGAGCAAACAAGATGAACAATCCCATGACCTATATCCAGAACGGAGACTATCTGATTCCCGACCTGAAGCTGAGCCAGCAGCCGGAGAAACCCCTGGGCAAGTACGGCAGGATGAGGAAAAACTACCTGAAGGAACATCGTCCCATCCTCTACAACCAGATGTTGCTGAGCGAGAAGTTGTACCAGCACCTTCTGGAGATCGACGAGACCGCCCAGAGCAGACTGGAGCAGATGATGCCCCAGCTGACGAAGGAAGCGGGAGCCACCGAGGAACTGAAAGCCAGCGATCCCATGAAGTGGGTGGGGCTGATGAACACCTGCAAAGCCCAGGCCGAGGAAATCCTGATGGCGGAGCTTATCAACAGCTGACTCTAAACCTGTTCCTCTCCGAAGCGGAACAGATCCAATCCATAGATGAAGCAGAGAATGTAGCGCATACATCCTCTGCTTTTTCTTTTGCGTGTGTCCAGCAAAGCTGGACTACACTTGCCGGTGTAAGTCCGGTCACGGTAATCGCCAGTGAGCCGTGTAGTTAAA
>NZ_JADNDC010000058.1:0-14472 GCF_015551645.1 Ruminococcus sp. D54t1_190329_F1 | reverse complement strand
GACTGGAAAATGTTATTCTTATCATAGGCAGTGGAGCTTTCTTAGTTCAGTTGTTTCGTGTGGTAACTTAACAATAATGGATTATGAAAAGTAATTCCACTGCTATTTTAATAAAAATAAAACTGCGCCACAGCCTTGGTAGGCCATCGCGCAGCGATTTTGTTCAATCGGAATTTACTTCTACTTAGACATACAAACTGTTGACAGTAAAACTCCTATATAGTATTATTTGATAAAATACTATATAGGAGTTTTTGTATGAAAATGAATGGCGGATTTCTTGTTACCAAAATAAAACAACTTGGAGATCGAATCTTTGAGAAGATTCTCAGCGAAAAGAATATTGATGCGTTTAACGGAGCCCAGGGGCGTATTCTTTATGTACTGTGGCAGGAAGATGGAATCTCAATCAGGTCACTCTCGATTAAATGTGGATTAGCGATAACTTCTCTTACTACGATGCTGGAAAGAATGGAAAATCAAGGGCTGATAAGACGCGTTCAGTCTGAAACGGACAAAAGGAAAACACTCCTGTTTCTGACTGAAAAAGCACATGCCTTAAAGGACGAATACGATTCTGTATCTGATAAAATGGGCAGTATTTACTACAAAGGTTTTTCGGAGGAAGAAATTACCCAGTTTGAGGAATACCTCGACCGTATCAGAAAGAATCTTGAGGAGTGGCAGAAATCATGAGTATTTGTATCAAAGATCAGATTCAAAACATGAATATCGTCATCGGATGTACAGTGGGGTGTGCATATTGCTATGCCCGCAATAATGTGAAACGCTGGCATATGATTGATGACTTTGCTGACCCTGAATTCTTTCCGGGTAAGCTCAAGATGATGGAAAAGAAACGTCCGCAGAACTTTCTTCTTAACGGCATGAGCGATCTTTCCGGCTGGAAGTCAGAATGGAGAGACGAGGTATTTGAAAAAATCCGTGAAAATCCACAGCATCAGTTCCTGTTCCTTACAAAGCGACCAGATCTGCTGGATTTTGATACAGATTTGGAAAACGCATGGTTTGGTGTTACGGTGACGAGAAAAGCAGAACTGTGGCGTATTGACGCACTACGGGAAAATGTCAGAGCAAAACACTATCATGTTACCTTTGAGCCGCTATTCGACAATCCAGGTTCAGTTGATCTTTCCGGGATCAACTGGATCGTTGTCGGCACCATGACTGGAGTTCAGAGCAGGAAGGTTCATACGGAGCCGGAGTGGGCATGGTCTCTGACAGATCAGGCGCATATGCTTGACATTCCGGTATTTATGAAGGAAGATCTTGTCCCTATCATAGGGAATGAAAATATGATTCAGGAAATGCCGGATGAATTCAATAAAGTGTTGGAGGTACAGAGATCATGGCAGAAGTAATAAATGGAATCCTCATTAATGAGGCGGAAACAAAGAACATCATGACCAAGTCCAGTCTGCCTGTAGGCGGTTACTCGGTCAATCCATATGTAGGCTGTACACACGCCTGCAAGTATTGCTATGCTTCTTTTATGAAGCGCTTTACCGGACACAAGGAGGAATGGGGCACTTTCCTTGATGTGAAGCATTGGCCGGAAATTAAGAATCCGAAGAAATATGCCGGACAGCGGGTGGTCATCGGTTCTGTGACAGATGGCTACAATCCACAGGAGGAGCAATTCGGGAATACCAGAAAACTTCTGGAGCAGCTGATCGGCAGTGACGCAGATATTCTGATCTGCACAAAGTCGGATCTTGTGGTACGAGATATTGATCTGCTGAAGAAGCTTGGACGAGTAACCGTTTCATGGTCGATCAACACACTAGATGAAAATTTCAAGAACGATATGGACTCTGCTTCTAGCATTGAGCGCCGTATCGCTGCTATGAAGCAGGTATATGAAGCAGGTATCCGTACAGTCTGTTTCGTATCTCCGGTATTCCCCGGTATCACGGATTTTGAAGCAATCTTTGAGCGGGTAAAGGATCAGTGCGATCTGTTCTGGCTCGAAAATCTCAATCTTCGAGGCGGTTTCAAAAAGACAATTATGGATTATATCGCCGGAAAATATCCTGATCTTGTACCCCTTTACGACGAGATCTATAACAAGCATAACCGCAGCTACTTTGAAGCACTTGAAGTAAAAGCTGAGGAAATGGCTAAGAAGTATGATTGCCCATTTGTGGATAATGAAATGCCTTATGGCAGAGTCCCGCAGGGACATCCGGTGATCGTAGATTATTTCTATCATGAGGAAATCCGAGGGACAGAGAATACAGGAAAAAGAAATCGTTAATCTAAATGAAAATTAAACTGATGATGGTGGAGAGATTTATTTATCGCCATTTGAAATCGAGAAATTCTTGTTTGAAAAATAGAGAAATTGTAAAATTGAAGAAAAAAGAAATGCACAGTTCTTAGCTTATCGAGAACTGTGCATTTTTGTAAATAAATACTTTTAATTAGCCGATTACGGCGTCCTCTGCTGTAAAATGTTCCAGAGAATTTTCTTTTACCTGAATGCAGATATAAGTAATTCCGGAAATATCGGATGCAAAAAACTGACGCTTTGCAGCAGGTGCAATCTTTAGCCAGTCTCCAGTTGAAAGGCTGATTTCTTCTCCATCAATTATGGCTTTGCCGTTACCTGAAAGAATTCCATAGATTTCTTCATTTTCTTTATGAGAATGAATAAATGGGACATTTGCTCCTGCAGGTAGTTCGTTTAAACTGATTTCTGCACCTGTTAAAGACAACTTTTCATGCAGCTCAATTCGGTTTTCCTTTCCAATAGTTGTTTTTGTGTAATTTGTCATAATGATACCTCCATAGTTGATTTGTAGTTTCGGGTTGATTGGTATTAGTATAGTGTGAGACACATACAAAAACAAGTACGCACCTTTTTGTAACTGTACACTCAAAAATGAATGTGTTACAATAGACTCGGAGGTGAGAATTATGCGAGCAAAAGAAGAATTACCGGAATGCCCAGTTGCAACAGCGGTATCTCTCATCGGAGGAAAATGGAAACTGCTGATTTTGCGTAACTTGAAAGAGCGCCCATGGAGATTCAATGAGCTACAACGAAGTATAGATGGTATTTCACAAAAGGTTTTGACAGATAGTTTAAGGCAAATGATGAGTGATGGACTGGCATATCGCCACGATTACCATGAACAGCCACCGAGAGTTGAATACGGATTAACGGAACTCGGAACAAAAATGCTTCCAATTGTTAATTCACTTGCTGACTTTGGTAACTACTATAAATCACTTATTGAACAGAATTAAGTACGTTAGTATTTGAAAAGCTCGAACAATCGGAAGTTGTAGGAGAAAATTTTTAATGAATATAACAGTTTATCTTGGGGCAAACGAAGGAAATGACCCATGCTTACGGAAAGCAGTTGAGGAATTGGGGGCATGGATTGGAAACAGTGGAAATGCACTTGTTTACGGTGGTTCTAAAGGTGGTTTAATGGGAGCATTGGCAGACAGTGTATTGAAGGCAGGCGGTGATGTTACGGGTGTTGAGCCGATTTTTTTTATTGAAAATGAGTTTCAACATGATGGACTGACAAAACTGATTGTGACTAAGGATATGTCTGAGAGAAAAAACAAAATGATTGAGTTAGGAGAAGCCTTTATTGCCTTCCCGGGCGGCACGGGAACATTGGAGGAAATTGCAGAGGTAATGTCGAAGGTGTCTTTGAAACATCTGGAGGCACCCTGCATTCTCTACAACCTGAACGGTTACTACGATGATTTGAAAGCACTTCTAAATCATATGATTGAAAAAGGATTATCTTCTAACGAGCGACAGGAGGGAATCTTTTTTGTTGAAAATCTGGATGATATAAAGCGAATCTTGAGACGGGCATAACTTATGTTTGCACAGTAAAATGGAGTTGCATTAGCGAAAGACAGAGCACGATCAATTCCAGCTTGAAGAAGAAACAAAAATCATTCATGTCCTTTGTCATATAGTTTCTGTATATTTTTTGGAAGTTTATCAGGTAACATGGCATTTATCGTATCTTCATTACCATCTTTCATTGCTGTTTCATAATACCAGCACTTAAATTTTAAGAGGGAGAGAGTTTTTTGAAGTTCCTGGATTTCAGTTTCAACAGCTGATTTTCTGGCTTCAAATAATTCTTTCCTTTTTTCATAGCTGGCACTGCCTTCAGATACCCAGATAAAAAATTGCTTTATATCTTTGATCTCAAGCCCAGATTTCTTCAGACATTCAATGATACGAAGCGCTTCCAACTCATTATTGCTGAAATAACGGATGTTTCCTTTACGTTCCAGATTAGGGAAAAAACCTTCCTTGTCATAATATCTTAAGGTAGAAACAGGAAGACTAAACATTGCAGAGACCTGACTGATTGTATACATAAAAAACCTTCTTTCAAAATATGCTTGACCTAAAGTTAACTTTAGGTTGTATGATATTTATATCATATACTATTGTTAGTGTAATTACAAGAAATTTTGCATATGGAGGATGTCAAATATGTTAAAAACAGAAGAATTAAAGTTGGTATCTGAATGGGATAAAACTTTTCCACAGAGTGAAAAAGTAGATCATAAGAAAGTGACATTTGTAAATCGTTATGGAATCACACTTGCTGCAGATCTGTATAAGCCGAAAAATGTGTCAGGGAAATATCCTGCGATTGCCGTAAGCGGACCATTTGGTGCAATCAAAGAACAGTGTTCCGGATTATATGCGCAGACGATGGCTGAAAAAGGATATTTAACGATTGCATTTGATCCTTCTTTTACGGGGGAAAGTGGAGGCAATCCAAGATTCATGGCTTCTCCGGATATTAATACAGAAGATTTCATGGCTGCTGTTGATTTTTTTTCTGTTCGGGAAGATGTGGATACGGATAAAATAGGAATCATTGGAATCTGCGGATGGGGTGGAATGGCTCTTAACGCAACTGCATTGGATATAAGAATAAAAGCAACTGTAGCATCTACCATGTATGATATGACAAGGGTAAATGCAAATGGGTACTTTGATTCTGAGGACAGTGAAGAAGCACGTTATGCAAAGAAACAGTCACTGAATGCCCTCAGAACACAAGAATACCGTAAAGGCGAGTATTCCAGAAGCGGTGGTTGTGTTCCACTTCCGGTTCCCGAAGATGCCCCTCTCTTCGTAAAAGATTATAGTGAGTATTATAAAGGCAGATGTTATCATAAAAGGAGCCTAAATTCCAATGATGGCTGGAACAGTATTGGATGTATGTCATTTATGAATCAGCCAATATTAAAGTACAGTAATGAAATCAGAAGTGCAGTCCTTATCGTTCATGGAGAAAAAGCGCACAGTTATTATTTTGGAAAAGATGCTTATGAAAATATGATCAAGGACAGCAAGTACACATCCAATAAAGAGCTGCTGACAATTCCAGGGGCTGTTCATACAGATCTTTACGATAATCTGGATGTGATCCCATTTGATAAAATCCAGAAATTTTTTAAAGAAAACGGGGTTGGTTAATCATGACATTTGAAGAGAAGAAATTGTACAGCTTGCTTTGCCATACGAGATCCTCCTTCAGCATGCCTCTATTGTATCATGCTTATGTGTATTTGGAATTTCCCAGTCATCACTGGGAAGAATCATGGCGCAGGAAAACCTGCCGTCGCTGATCACACTTGAAAAAATATGTACAGCTTTGGGCGTGACATTATCACAGTTTTTTCAGGAAGGTAATTCAGAGAATCTGACAGAAAAACAGAAAGAAGTTTTAAGGATATGGAATAATCTGAGTACAAATGAGCAGGAAACAGTGATGTCAATGCTGCGTGGTCTTCGGAAGTAGAAGAATAGTTCGAGTATATGTATCGGCTGTTCTTTTTTTTATTTTTGTCGTTAAAACGGTAATGTTTTCTTGTGTATACTAGAGCATTAAAGTATAATGAAATCAGTTTTTTTGCATAAGTATTAAAGCTATAATAAGGAAATCGGCAAACCAGATGAAAGTCTGGGACGCAAAGCTACAGGGCCTGTAAAATGGCAGCCAGTTGCATGAAATGAGGTTGCACTGTCTGTTTGGCAGTGCTTTTTTATGGTAGAGCACTTGAATAAGTAATACAGAAGCTGTTTGGAAAAATAGCGGGGAGGTTATTGACAATTAATGAATGTAAAATTAAAATCTGGAAGCAAGCAACTGTAGCCTAGAGGAGGGGAGAAAGATGAAGAAGTGCAAATTAGTACAGAATATAATGAATTTCAAATTTTGTTACATTATATTTTGCACAATTATATGTTTTATTGTTTTATCCGTTCCTACATTTGCCAAAGAAAACTCTGACAATGTTATCCGGGTAGGATCTTTTGAAGAAACTTATAATACCGTCAATGAAAAGGGAGAAAGAAGCGGCTATGGTTATGAGTATCTTCAAGATATTGCAGGTTATGCAGGATGGACATATAAATACATAACAAGTGATTGGAAAAACTGCTTTACACAGTTGGAAAATGGAGAGATTGATATTCTTGGTGACATTTCCTATACAGACGAACGTGCTGAAAATATGCTTTTTTCCGATATGCCTATGGGGGAAGAGAAATATTACATCTATACGGATGCATCCAATATGGATCTTACAGCAGGAAATTTGGATTCTTTTGAGGGAAAAAATATTGGTGTGTCTAAAGATAATATAATGGAGGATGTGCTTAATGAATGGGAATCAAAATATGGTCTGCATACGAAGCATATCAATGTTTCTACAACCACAGAAATTATGGACAAACTGTCGAAACATGAAATTGACTGCTTCGTTTCGGTAGAAGAATCCCGTTGGGAAGAATCGGATATTTCACCGCTTACAAGTATTGGAGAGACAGAAATCTATTTCGCTATAAATCCAGAACGTCCGGATATCAAAGAAGCACTGGATAGCGCTATGCGCAGAATCAAGGATGACAACCCATTTTACACAGATGATCTCTACAGGCGTTATCTTTCTGCACAGAGCAGCTCGTTTCTTTCAAAAGAAGAAAGTGAGTGGATCGGGCAGCATGGTGCAATCCGGATAGGGTATTTGAATCAGGATGGAGGTATCAGCAGTGTAGATCCATCAACAGGTAAACTGAAAGGTGTTATTACAGATTATGTGGATCTTGCAGAAAATTGTCTGCAAGGTCAGACTCTGGAATTTGAATTAAATGGATATGAGACAAGAAGTGAACTGCTTCAGGCATTGCAGGATGGAAAAATAGACCTGATTTTTCATGCAAACCAGAATCCATACTTTGCAGAAACAAATGGATTTGCTTTGTCGGATACGCTGTTGACTCTCAATATGGCAGCAATTACGGCAAAGGATTCTTTTGATGAAAATAAAGAGAATATAGTTGCCGTTGAAAAAGATGATTTTGCATTGAAAGCATATCTTTCATACAATTATCCGCAATGGAAGGTTGTGGAATATGAAACATCAGATGCAGCAGTAAAAGCAATGCAGAAAGGGGAGACGGATTGTATTGTAAGCAATTCAGGTACTGTTTCAGACTATTTGAAAAATAATAAGCTTCATAGTGTTTTCCTGACAAAAGAAGCTGATGTTCCATTTGCTATTCTGCAGGGAGAACCGGTTCTTTTGTCCATTCTGAATAAAACACTGACATCTATGCCTACAACTCAATTTTCAGGTGCAGTAGTTTCGTATAATGCTTCCTTACGAAAAGTTACAGCGAAGGATTTTATTCAGGACAATTTACTGACAGTTTCACTTATCGCTGGAATTTCTTTTTTCGTTGTTCTGTGTATAATTCTTGATTCTTTGAAAAAATCAAAACGTGCGGAAGAAAAATCCAAGAAGTCTGCTGAGCAGGCATTGAAGCTGAATCAGGAGCTTGAAGAAAAACAGCAGGAATTACAAAATGCACTTGTAGAAGCACAGAGTGCCAATAAGGCTAAGACTTCCTTTTTAAATAACATGTCTCATGATATCAGAACACCGATCAATGGTATTATTGGCATGCTTACGATTCTTGAGAAAAGCGGAAATGATGCTGAGCGGGCAAAGGATTGCATGAATAAAATACATGAGTCATCGAAACTGCTACTATCATTGATAAATGATGTTTTAGATATGGCAAAGTTAGAATCAGATACAGTGGTTTTTAGTGATGAATCCATCAATCTGGACCAGGTATGTCAGGAAATCACGGAGTCACTATCTTTTCAGGCAGAAGAAAAAGGACTTCATGTTATAGGAGAACATGATGATTACAGTGGTATATATGTTTGGAGCAATGCAGTTCATCTGAAAAAAATATTGATGAATCTGTTTACAAACAGTATGAAGTACAATAAGGTGAATGGTTTTATTTACATGAGTATGAGAACGATTGAAAGATTAGAAGATCACATGACATGTGAATTTAAAATAAAAGATAATGGAATTGGAATGTCAGAAGAATTTATAAAAAATGAATTGTTTACTCCATTTGTACAGGCAGACAATTCCCCACGTTCTGATTATAATGGGACAGGTCTGGGAATGCCTATTGTGAAACAACTTGTAGAAAAGATGGGCGGAACCATAACAGTTGAAAGCAAGCTTGGTGAAGGAAGCTGTTTTACTGTAATACTTCCATTTAAAATTGATACGAATGCACGGCCAGAAGAAAAAGAAGATTTTGATGCAGATATATCAGATATCCGGGTATTGCTGGTTGAAGATAATGAGCTGAATGTGGAAATAGCAGAATTTATGCTGACGGAAAATGGGGCTAAAGTAGAAACAGTGAACAATGGGTTAGAAGCTGTTCAGCATTTTGAAGCTTCCGAACCGGGAACATACGATGTTATTTTAATGGATGTTATGATGCCGGTGATGGATGGTCTTACTGCTGCAAGAACAATAAGAGACCTGGAACGGCAGGATGCAAAAATAATCCCTATCATTGCTATGACTGCAAATGTATTTAGGGAAGATGCAGAAAAGTGTATGGAAGCAGGAATGAACGCACATCTTGCAAAGCCGCTGGATGCGGAAAAAATTAAGCAGACCATAAGCGAAGAGTTGAGAAAGCAAAATGCCTGTCATAAATGATTATGAGGCAACCGCAGCAATCAGGAGCCTTCCAGATGCATGGGAAAAGCAGACAGGAAACATAGAGAGAGGATTTTGTTATGACAGAAATTAATTTATTTCCGAAGCAACCGCAGTCTGTGACTGTTTTGGTTTTTATAACTGTGCTGATCGTTCTGCTTCTTATCCTGACTGTAATGGTACATATGAGGAACAGAAAACTGAAAAGTACGTTGGAAGAACAGATGGCGGAAAGACGGCTTTTGGATAAGATATGTGCAGATTTTACGGCTGTCTATTATGTTGAATTAAATACCGGTTCCTTTGAAATTCTCCATATAAACGATGGAACCAACGTAAAAAAAATGAATCTGAAACAGGGTGATAATTTCAATTCTTCTGCTGACCAATATGCGGTTCAATATCTGTATGAGAAAGAAAGACAGGAATTTAAGGACTGGATTTCGACAGGGCATCTAAAGGAACAGCTTTCCCGGAAGGAGCGCATTACATACCATTATAGAAGTAAACCGAATCCGAACCAGCATGAATTTTTTGAGGCACAGGCAGCCAAAATATACGAGGATGAGAAACATTTTTTCGCACTGGTGGGTTTTCGGCATATTGATGATATCATGGAAAAAGAAACTACGATCCAGAATCAATTAAAGCAGGCACTGGATGAAGCACGGCTGAGTAATGAAATAATCTCAGCAATTGCTAAGAGTTACTGTTCTATCTACAGGATTGATGTGCAGAAAGATTTTTTTGAAGAGATATCAAATGACAGTGAAATACACAAACTGACAGGAAACAGAGGCAGTGCATCGGAGAAACTGTATCAGCTTTGTGATACAATGGTTGCATCTGAATACCGTTCGCTGATCCGTCCATTTCTGGATGTCTCTACACTTTCAGCAAGATTGAAGACGGAAGAATATATTTCTACAGAATACAGAATGTGTGATGGCAGTTGGCACAGGATGCTTTTTACTGTAAAAAAACGGGATGAGTCTGGAAATGTAACCCATGTTTTATGTACAGTCCGTAGTATCAGCGATTCCAAGAGACGTGAAGAGGATCTTAACTTTGCTGCGGAAGCAGCAAAGCGGGAAGCCGAAATGAAAACAAGGTTTCTGGCAACGATGAGTCATGATATCCGTACACCACTGAACGGTATTATCGGTATGGTAAATATGGGAAATCAGTACGCAGATGATCCACAGATGCAGCAGAAGATCAGAGAAAAGGTAATGGAATCCCTGAAATATCTGGTGTCTCTGGTAAATGATGTGTTGGATATGAATAAACTACAGAGCGGGGATTTGAAGGACCAGCAGCTTTTATTTGATCTGACAGAGGTACTGCAGGAACTGAATCAGATTTATGATGAGCGGGCTGCCAAGAAAGGCATCCGGTATGAGATTGACTGGAAAAATGGTACATACAGTCACAGCACTCTGGTTGGAAACCCGGTATATCTTGGAAGGATTCTGTCGAATATTATGGACAATGCCATAAAATTCAGTCAGTCGGGTAGTGTGCTCACGTTGGGGGTTAAGGAAGAAACTCTGGATGATGACAGAGCAAATTTCACTTTCTACTGTAAAGACCAGGGTGTGGGTATGAGTGAAGATTTTATTGCACATGCTTTTGATATGTTCTCTCAGGAAAGCGAGACAAGCAGATCCAGGTATGAAGGCACCGGACTGGGGCTTGCAATTACGAAGCAACTCGTGGACAGAATGGATGGAAGTATTGAACTGAAGAGCAAAGCAGGTGTCGGGACAACAGTTATTGTAAAAATTCCGTTCAAAATTGGCACACAGGATAAAAACAGTAATTTATCAGATAAGCCAGTAAGCCTTGATGATTATTCGGTAGAAGGCATGCGGGCATTGGTTGTGGAAGACAATGAGTTGAACATGGAAATTTCCAGATGTATACTGGAAGACAGCGGTATGGAAGTTACATGTGCAGTAGACGGGCAGGAAGCAGTTGAAATCTTCGAGAAATCTGCACCGGATTATTTTGGGGTAATTTATATGGATATTATGATGCCGAGGATGAATGGTCTGGATGCGGCAAGGACAATCAGGGAAATGAAAAGAAGGGATGCCAGGAGGGTTCCGATCATTGCAATGTCCGCGAATTCTTTTGCAGAAGACATTATCAACAGCCGGCTGGCTGGAATGAATGTTCATCTTGCAAAGCCACTGGATGCGGAAAAAATGATCATTGCCTTGAAACAATGCATGGCAGATAATAGCGATGTAAAACTGCACGAAGATTTGTAGGAATAAAAAGACAGAGCATATAAAGTTGTTATATGGTCTGTTTTTTAATTCCTTAGAAGAAGCAGGCTGTGAAAATTCATATGTCTTTTTGGGACTGAAATAATTACTTAAATGAAAAACTAATTTCCAGCTGTGGACTATCCCTGTCTGACATTATTAGCAAAATCAATGCAAGGGGAACATAATTAGGATAAAAGCAGACCGGTGGAGAGCAAAATCTCTGCTGGATTTATATATGAGATCAAATCAGAGCATGTGAGAAAAAGTCCAGCTAACATTTGAGTTCCGCTCTGTTGTCACCCCTTATTCGGGGATGTAAATCAGAGAAAAGGCGGGAAAAGAAACAATCTCTCCCAAACCTGCAAACATAAATTGAACAAAATCGCTGCGCGATGGCCTACCAAGGCTATGGCATAGCGATTTTCTTTTTTCTATAACAAAACAGTGGAAAGCAAGTCCTAAAAGTAGTATTGTTAAGTCACCACAACGAAACAATCAAACAGGATCGACCTTCCCACTGCCTATGAAAAGAATACCACCCTTCCGCTTGGTTGGCAAGCGGTTTTATGACCCAAATGCATCTCCATATAAAGCAGTGTTCCGGATAACTACTGATTTTATATGGAGGATTTTATTATGTATGAAAAATATTTAGAACAGCTTGAGGAAGCCGGAAAAATCCGTAACCTTAAAGAACGTTCCATCAACTGCTATAAAAACTATGTCTCTTATTTTCTGAAATATCAGAATAAGAATCCTGAAGAGACACAAAAAGCTCACTTTATGCCGGAATCTCCTCGGATGCAAAAAATATCTTTCAAAGCTCAGGGATAAGGAGATGCCAGAAATATTGAAACAGCTATACGGGATAAACATCTATGTATGTAAATCCTGCGGTGGACATCTTGGAAAACCACAACTGAGAATACCGCAAAGGTGTTAAAATCCAAATCTTTTATATGTTTTCTAAGCCTCAAAATCCTGAGGTTTAATTGTTATACCTATTTATCTGAAAATTCTTGATTTCTGTAGCGTCTGCACAGGAAATCCTGTATAATCATGGATAAGAACAAAAGATTAAAAGTCCATAGGTAGTAGCTACTCGGACGCTCACTTTGTTCAATTAGGTCAAATCGAAAATGGAGTAAACGAAGGGGCAGTTCACTGAAATGTCGAAACTGCTTTTTCGTTTACTCCATCATCGATTCTAACCTAAAGAATTGTCTTAATTGGATAAATCGAAATTGAATACTGAAGGGATATATTTTAAAATGATACTAGAAACTGAAAGATTAATTTTAAGAAAGTGGACGCAAGATGATGCAGAAAGTTTGTTTACTTATGCAAAAAATCCAAAAGTAGGGCCAATTGCCGGATGGCCTCCTCACAAGGATATCGAATCAAGTAAATATGTTATTGACAATATTTTCACCGGAGCAGAATGCTATGCAATCTGTGAAAAAGAGAATAATGTTGCAATAGGAGCTGTTGAACTAAAACTAAACGGACATACAGATATGACAGATAGAGATGATGAATGTGAACTTGGTTACTGGTTGGGAGAACCATTCTGGGGCAGAGGGTATATGCCAGAAGCGGCATATGCGCTTATGAAACGAGGATTTGAAACGCTTGAAATGACTACAATATGGTGTGGCTATTATGACGGAAATAAAAAGTCCAAAAGAGTACAGGAGAAACTTGGATTTATTTATCATCATACTTGCGATGAGGTTCCAGTACCATTGCTTAATGAGGTAAGAGTTGGCCATACAAATGTCATAACAAAAGAACAATGGAAAAGCCATACACAACCTGATGGAAAAATCCACGTAGCCAATATCGAAGAAGTGTAAAGAACCAATTATATCTGTTGGAGAGAGCGGTGAAAAGTTATGAAGTTATTATTTAAACAAAGGCTATTTTCATGGTTTGACAGCTATGATATTTATGATGAAGCAGGCAACACTGTTTATGTAGTAAAAGGTCAGTTGTCCTGGGGACATAAACTTGTAATTTATGATGCCTATGGAAATGAAGTAGGAATGGTTGTTCAGAAAGTACTTACTTTTCTTCCTAAATTTGAGATTTATAAAAATGGCAGTTATATTGGATGCCTGAGCAAAGAATTCTCATTCCTGACGCCACATTATAATATTGATTACAATGGATGGCATATTGATGGAACCATTATGGAATGGAACTATAGCATTCTTGATCGAAGCGGTTATTCAATTGCACGGGTTAGTAAAGAACTGTTTCATATGACTGATACATATGTTATTGATGTGCAGGATCCAGGAAATGCGTTGGATGCGCTGATGTTTGTACTGGCAATCGATGCAGAAAAATGTTCCAGAAATTAATAGTTAATCTTGTTTCTGTAATTATTCGGAGGATGAAGTATGGGATTATTCAAAAAGAAAATCATGAAAAAAACATATGACCGAGAACATATGAAACCAGTTATTCGTGCAAGTATTTGTACCGGAGAAGAAGTAGCAGGGTTCAAAGACATACGGACCGGAAAAATCGAAGAAATCATGCTGATCAGATCGCCGGAGGACTTAGAAAAATTTAAAGAGATATATGAGATAACAGAGGAAATTGCAAAAGAATATTAAACATTGGATAAGGAGGATGTATTGTCATGAGAACTATAGGTAATATTCTTTGGTTTATATTTGGAGGATTACTGGGTGGACTGGCATGGATTTTTGCAGGATGCATATGGTGTATTACAATTATTGGAATTCCGGTAGGTCTGCAATGCTTTAAATTTGCAACCCTGGCATTCTGGCCGTTTGGAAAAGAAATCGTATATGGAAATGGCATGTTTTCGTTTCTGGTAAATCTTATATGGATTATATTTTTTGGATGGGAAATGGCACTTGGAAACCTGATAGTTGGTTGTATATGGTGTATTACGATAGTTGGAATTCCATTTGGAAAGCAGTTTTTCAAGATGGCAAGACTCTCTTTCATGCCATTTGGTGCGAGTGTGATAGGATAAAAGAAAAAATAAAAAAGAATTTGTTTAATTGGATAAATCGTTAAGGAAAGAATCGAAGGTGGTGCAAACGAAAAAGCAGTATTAAGATTTTTCACTAACTGCCCTTTCGTT
>NZ_JADNDC010000057.1:0-17969 GCF_015551645.1 Ruminococcus sp. D54t1_190329_F1 | reverse complement strand
AGCAGGAAGAACGCCTGCTTGCCTTTATGGAAAAGGATAAGATTTACAGCAAGTATTATGATGAGGTTGTGCTTCTGTTGGAAACGGGACTTCGTATTTCTGAATTTTGCGGACTGACGACGCATATTGATATGCAGAACAAAATACTCAATATAGACCACCAGTTATTGAAAGACAGCGAAATCGGCTACTATATTGAAACGCCAAAAACCAAAAACGGAAAACGGGAACTTCCATTGACAGAACGGGCTTATCAAGCAATCCAAAGAATACTAAAGAACAGAGGAAAGGCACAACCGCTGATTGTAGGTGGTTACAGCAATTTCCTATTCTTAAACCGTGAGGGCTTGCCTAAGGTTGCAGGAAACTATGAGGGTATGGTGCGAGGGCTGATTAAGAAGTATAACAAATATCACACGGACAAGTTACCGAACATCACACCACATTCATTCCGACATACTTATTGTACAAATATGGCAAACAGAGGAATGAACCCAAACACCCTGCAATATCTCATGGGACACGCCAACATAACCATGACACTTGGCTATTACGCACACGGTACATTTCAATCTGCAAAAGCAGAACTGGAAAGACTGGCTTGTTAATATCGGAGCGTATATTTACTACTCATTTACTACTTTTGGTTGCATTTTCATGCTGGTAAATGCCAGCTTATGCAAGGTATCTTCCGAAAAGAAAATACCGATAAAGCCCTAAAATACGGGATATATCGGCATTTACCAACTTATGAAAAGATAATCAGAAATTTAGTAAGTTTTTGCTTTTAAAAAAGTAGCAAATGGAATATTGATAGCAATATCAATAAAAATAACTGCTGTCAGCGTATTCATTAGATCCAGGCTTCTTACCAGCTTGTACAGACCAAGAACTGCCATCTGGTATGGAAACATCATTCCGGAAAGAATTACCAGAAAAATAATTTTTGTAATTTTACTTTTCTCTTTACGGTTTAAAACATATCCACACATGGTACTGCTCATCACAATGCCAAATACCGCACATACTGTAATAATAAGAGTATTTCCAAACGCTCTTGGATACTGCATTTTTTCAAACGCATTGATATATGGTGTAATATCCCAGGAAGACGGAAGTGCCATCGGCTTTGCAGCCGCTTCAGTTCCTGACTTAAACGTAGTAACAAGCAGATAATAAATAGGAGTTAAAACAATAAACGTGATAATTAGCAAATAAACATGCTTCAAAATCTCCATAATATTTTTTTTCGTTTTCATCAGTTTAAATACTCCTCCCATTTTTTAAATATTCCAAGCATTACAGCGGAAACAACCATTGTCATCAACAGAAATACAATTCCAAAAGCGGATGCATAACCGAAATTTCCATCTGAAAATTTTGAGTACATCAATGTCAGAATAGTTTCTGTCTGATGTGCCGGACCTCCGTTCGTAGTTGACAAGACAAGATCAAATACTTTCAGACCTGAGATAGTGCTTGTTACAAAATTAATTTTTATGGCAGGTGCAAGCCCTGGTAATGTAATATGCCAAAACTGCTGCCAACTGTTAGCTCCATCCACAGAAGCAGCTTCATAAAGATCTCCACTAATACTTTGCAAACTTCCTATGTAAATTACCATAGACCATCCAAACCACTGCCACACTGAAATTGCAATTATGGAAAATATAGCGATTTTTCCATTTCCGAGAAAGTTGATTTTTTCAAATCCCAGTTTCAAAAGCACCTGGTTTATCAAACCATAATCACTTGCAGACAGGATATATTTCCAAAGATATCCAACAACCAAGGTGCTTAATACTGCGGGTGCAAAAAAGATTCCTCGGTAAATTGTTCTTCCTCTTAATTTGGAATTCAGAAGCACTGATACAGGAAGAGAAATTAAACTTTGAATGGATACTGTAAGAATTGCAAATACCAGGGTATTCTTTAATCCTTTCAAAATAATTCCATCTGCCAAAAGCTGTTTATAATTTTTCAGTCCTGAAAAAACAATATCCGGCGAAAAATTAGTCCAGTTATAAAAACTGTATTTTGTAGTAAAAATAAGCGGAATGATAAAAAACACAGAAAATATAGAAACCGCAGGTATTGCCATGATAATATATGGCAGATTTCGTTTTACATGATTGGCATTCATACTCTCCTTGCCCTCCTTCTTTTTATATTTCTATTATAAATTTGATTTTTTTCTCCATAAATCCAAAAAAATTTATATGACTATCGTTTTTTTTATATCCATTTACTTTTGTTAATTCTATTGATAACAGGAAGCTCTATTGCACAAAAACAGATCCTGCAAAAAGCTCATTTGCTAAATGCAGGATCTGTTTAATAAATTATGAATAATTTTAAATTTGTTAAATGATTACAATTTACTCATATCTGATTGAGTCAGCTTTTGTATCAATAGCTTTCACAAGATCGTCTCCACTGATGTCTCCGGAAATAACACCCTGAAGCTGAGCAGTAAACTCATCAAACAAGGACTGACTTGGGAGATTTACACTCCATCTGTCAGATGGGAATGCAATATTTCCATTGTTAATAATATCTGCAACATATTCATACTCTTCCGGCATCTGAGCCTCAACTCCGCTTCTATAGCTGGTTCCGCCAACATTTGCATCAGCAAATGCCTGCTGAACTTCAACGGAAGCCAATGCTGTTAAAGCAGCTTCTGCACCATCGTGATTTTCCGTATTTACATTAATACCGAAGCATGCAGCTGGTCCACCTAAAACGTATTCATTTTCTCCTGTTTCGCTAAGCTGCGGAAGCATTTTAAAATTAACTCCGGATTCTTTCAGCTCTGTATACTGCCATGGACCTCCATGAAGAAAAGCCACTTCTCCATTTTTAAAGCTATTCAGCATTTCCTGGCAGGAAATTCCCAGAGATTCAGAAGCGATCAGTCCTTTTTCAACTAATGTACACCATTTATTAACACAGTCGTTAATATGTCCGTCCATAGTTACTTCGCCCATTGCAAATTTGGTGTCAAAATCTGTTCCATCAGGGTTTGCTTCTTCATTGTTGTGATAATAAGAATTTTCCAGATACCCCAGTAAGCTGGATGTTGCAGTTGAGTCATCCGCAATCCCAAAACCATATGCAGTATAGCCTTTTTCATTAATAGTCTCGCAAGCAGCTACAAACTCATCAAATGTTTTGGGAATTTCCACCCCACATTCCTCAAGAATCGAAGCATTACACCAGATTCCGGAAAACCATCCATAGGAAGGAATTCCATAAATTTTTCCATCAGCACTGCAAAGCGACATTCCAGCCTCATTAAACTCTTTTACAAAATCGTAATCTGAAATGTCTTCCACGTTACCAGCTTTGATTTCGGCTGGATAGTTTGTTCCATCCATAATAATGTCTGGGCCTTCTCCAGATGCAAGCTGTGTGCTAAGTACATTATTATAATCAGTATTTGCAACATATGTGTACTCAATCACATACTTCCCATCCATCTGCTCATTTACCTTTTCCAGAATAGGATTCATGTCATCCTCATCATACCATCCCATCAAGGTTACCGTCTCTGCATCATCCGCCATAACCAGATTGGAACCGCCTCCAACTACCATTACTGATACAGTGCATGCTGTAAGAAACATGCTAATCACTTTCTTTTTCATTTTTTTGCTACCCCTTTCGTTTATTTTTAAGTTGCTTTAAGTATAACGTTCACAGGATACGAAAAAAATAACAAAAAACTTATCTCATTATCAAATTTTTAAGATTTATATCCTATACTTTTCGTTCCAGTGTAATAAAATCTCTTCGTAATTTGATTATAGAGGTAGTTCCTCCCGGACCTGCAAAAATTTCCACACCGTATCCTTCCCCACACAGAATACGAATTCTCTTGTCAACATTGCTTACCCCATAACCAAATTCTTCATGGGACATTTTTCCCTGACCAATTTTTTCATACAACTTAAGTCCATTATCCCTGACAGTCATATAGAGTTCATTATTTTCTGCATAAATCTCAATGGATATTTTTCCTCTTTTTTCTCTCATGCAGTCAATGCCATGCTCAATTGCATTTTCCACCAGAGGCTGCAAAATAAAAATTGGAACCATCTGATTTAAAAGCGAGGGCTCAATTTTATACTCAACATCGAAGCCTTCATCGTGCGCCATAAGCTGCAGTTTCACATAGGCCTTTATATTTTCCACTTCTACATTCAAATGGTCTACGTTTATGCCCTTGTTAAGAGCAGTCCTGTAAAAAGTAGCCAGTTCCGTAGTTATCTCGTAGATTCTGTCTTCCCCTTTTTCAATGGCTATCCAATTAATTGCGGAAAGATTGTTATAAAGAAAATGCGGGTTAATCTTTGACTGAAGCAGATCCAGTTCCAGACTCTTTTTATCCAGCTTCGACTTGTATACTTCATCGATAAGCGTTTGTATTTTCCGCAGCATTTTATTAATATTTCGAGCCAGTTCCCCGATTTCATCCTGGGAACTTTCTGCTATCTGAATCTCAAAATTTCCATCTTTTACTTTCTTTACATGGTCAATAATCTGATACAAATAGTGCAGCAAAGATCTGGCACTTTTATTAACTCCTATAAATCCCAGTAGCAACAGTAGAACCACAATCACAACAGAGCCAATGATCCTTGGATGAAAAGCACTTGAAAAATAAGAGTTATCAATTCTGTAAATAATTTTCCAATCAGTGTCTTTTAAATCTCTTTTCTCTTCATAACCGACATTATTTTCGTCAACTTCTCCCTCATTATTGTATCTCAACAACACTGCCTGACCATTTTTCACCTGAATATCTACTGGCATTTCCGAAAACATAGAAATGCTGTCAGAAAAGACTTTTTCTTTCACTTCTGCCCTAAGAACACCATATACCCGGTTGGGAAGACTCATGGCAATTCTACGTGTTATAAAATATTTTCCATTTTCATTCCACCATAAGGTATCCGCGCTGTTCCAACTCGCTTCATACCAGCTGTCATCTTCCAGGTCGGAAGAGTTTTTGAATACTGCATCATTATTGGAAATCCTTTTATCGGAATAAACCTCCATCTTCGAAAAATAGCTGTTGGAAAGCCAGGCGTTATAAATCAGGTTATTTACATTTGAAGTCATCTGGATTCGTTTCTTATACTCAGAATCATCTAAGCCGAGAAATTCCCTTAGTACACTGTTGCAGGTCACATATAATACGGATTTTTCGCACATCTTTATCTGATTCTCAATATTCAGATGGTTCCGCTCAATGGTTTCTTTCGCTTCCAGAAGCTGCTGCTCCTTGATAAAATTTGTAGATGAGTACAATACAAATATCTCCAGAACCAGCACAGGAAGCATAACTAACAGCGTGTAAATGATCCTTACTTTATTCAAAAATGATTGTTTGTTGATTTTTTTTGCTATCCTATTCACCATTTTGCACCCTTTCCCTGTACTGCACCGGACTGCAGCCTTCATGATTTCGGAAAATAGAAATGTAGTAAGACACATTCAGGTATCCTACCTTCTCCGCCACATCACTTACTTTCATATTTGTCTGACGCAAAAGTTCTTTTGACTTTTCAACACGATACCAGGTAATAAATTTTACCAGATTTTTTCCAGTTTCCATTTTATATAAAGTACTTAGATAGGCAGAAGATACCTGCAGCTGCTCTGCGATATACGATACATTTAAATCACTTTCACTGTATTTTTCATAAACCAGTTCTTTTGCCATGTGGACCAGGCGGTTTTCTTTTACCTCTTCTTTTTTCTCTTCCTGCATTTTATCCAGAACGTTTTCGATTATCTTATTTACCTCTTCCAGTGTCCTTGCCTGATATATTTTCTGAATACAGGGTACCATGTCCACATTAGAGTCTGTATACTCGCTGATCTGCTTCATCGCATCCGTAAAAGTATATTTTACATAAATTGAACTAAAGCCAGTCTGCTTCATTATATAGGCAAATACTTTCACAAATTCCTTCTTTATTCCGGAATAATCCTGCATTCTGGCGCAGTTAAATATCCTTTCAAAATACAGGGAAAGCATATCATTTTCCTTTTTTAAAAAATAATCTTCATCATGAACCAATACCATACTTTTGGATACGAAAAATTGATAGTCAAGCTGGTCTTTCAATTCTGTATATTCTTTTTTCAGTTCTGTAAGACTTTCGGTCTTTTTTCCCAGTACAACAAAAATGTTTACCTGATATTTTTTCTGGGATTTTTCAATCAATATCTCACATTCTTTTTTCGTTTCTGCTGTCCGATAAAAATCTCTTTCCCGGATCAATAACACTACGATCTGGTTATCTGTGTTTGTAATGATCACAGTTTCTTTTCCAAAATATTCTCTGATATCTTTCAGGTACTCTTCCCATTCAATAGAAAACAAATTAGAATAACAGGAAATAATTACAGGTATACAGATTTTTTTCTGCACAACACTGATGAATTCATTTTCCAGAGTTTCCCAATGATTTAAAGTTCCCTCTTCCAGTTCTTCGGACTCCAGATAATTAAGCAGATTCCAGCTCAGTTTTTGCTGTGCGGCCTCTTCCTTCGCCTGTATGATATCATTTCTATTTTTCTTTTCGATCTCTTTTTCCTGGCAGATCTCTATGATCTTTTCAAAAAGAGCCTTAAACGCATCCAGTTTAACTGGCTTCAAAAGATATTCCTGTACCCCTAATGAAATGGCATTCTGTGCATATTCAAATTCACCATATGCACTGTAAATAATGCATATTGGATTCAGCCCTCTTTTCTGCGTTTCACGTATAAGCTGGATTCCATCCATATAGGGCATTTTTATGTCTGTGAGCAGAATGTCAAAATGATTTTTTTCCATTATTTTCAGCGCATCTTCTCCGTTTTGCGCAAATGCTGTTCTTAATGGAAACCCAAACCTTTTTAATAAAAGCGCAATTCCTTCCCGCTCTTTCTTTTCATCATCCACAATCAAAATATTGTACATAAACTCACCCCTCCATACATATATTTACTCAACTTTATTTCATCATAAAAGAAGCTTTATGTAAATACCGAAAAAATTACCTGAGTATCAATTTTTTATACTACGATACAAAACTTCTAATACACAAAAGAGTTACTATTTCCGCAAGTATCCCTGCACGCAGGTGATGTCATGCTTATAGTAACTCTTTTATCTTTATAACAATATTTGCATTTTAATGCGCTAAAGTTATAGTTCACTTATTTCACTTTTACAAACTTCCACTTATTGCAGCAGTTCCATTCAGCATTCCCATCCCCTGCAGTAAGCTTATAGTATCCCTTATCCCAGCTGCATAAGCAAGATCTGAATATCTCTCGTCCCGGGTCTGCAGGCAGGCGATGTAATCATCGATCACACGCTTTACAGTGTGGGATAATTGCAACTGGTCATATCGTTCCTCCAGATACTTCAGATCCTCATTGTCCTGTCTGATGTAGGAATCATTTTCATCCACCCGCTGCTGCTCCATCACCATTTTCTCAATGTTCTGAAGCATAATCATTTTTGTTGTCATTTTCATTATTGATTTCCTCCTGATATGTACTTATAGATCACGGTTCATTGGTAACGTTTTCCCGAATCACACAAGCTGTTCTTCTGTGATTCCAAGCTATTTTAGGGTTACAATTTAAGCAGTGATAAAAAATCCATTTTTCTCACACTTACCGTCATTATTCTACGTTTTATATCAGGATTTTGCAACAAAAATCGTCCGACAACTTTCCCTATAATTCGACAAAAGCGGCCGAGAAAGCGTGTATTTACGCCTTTCCTGGCCGTTCGTTGACTTGCTCTTTTGGAGTGTGTATTGAAAAAGACATTCTGCAAAGTGGGGCGTGCAGACTGCGGAAATGATTTTTCAAGCACGCTCTAAGCTATGCCCTATTATAATAAAGCGCACCGTTTAAAGTCCAAGGATATCGTTTACAAGAATAACATGTATTCTATCTTTATGCCTGGAATATCTTGTAATCAGAAACTGACAGCAAATCGTATCCGGAGATTTACAGTCAAAGCATTTTCCTGCAGTTTTGCAAGGTGTCTTCACCTCAAACCTCTGTGCATTCGCCGGAGCTGCCACATTTCTTGCCCGCTTCATAGCTGCATCAAGATCTGAACAGACCTTATTCATTCCCACAATGAAAACCACCTTCTTCGGTCCCTGGGCAATACAGGAAACCCGATTGGAATTTCCATCAATGTTTACCATAATACCATCACTGGTAATGGCATTTGCGCTGGAAAGAAATACATCCGCATCATACGCTGCCATCAGGCTTTCTCTTGGTGACATTTTCGCACGATTAATATAATTATAATTTCCATCCTCCAACGCCTTGATCAGTCCGATCTCATGAGCACTTGTGCAGCCACCCATGGCGATACTGCTGCCCTCCGGGATCAGTTCCAGCGCCTGCTTTACAGCAGCTTCTCTGTCTGCGGCGTAATAACCTGACATATTGCGGGATTCCAGCCCTTTGATCACATTTTGAGCCAGTACTTCATTTCTTTTTTGCATATTAATATCCATTGCTTGCTCCTCCTGACATTATTTTAGTATAAAATAAATTATAAGCCAAATTTCATTCTTTATCAACTTCCGACTTGACTCATTTTATCTTTCGCCAGAGCGTAGTAAAAAAATATATTGTCTTTTTTTTCAGAAAATTTATTTTCTTTTTAAACTTCTGTGATATAATGCATTATCATAAAAAATCCGACAGATAAAACGAGGTAAATCAGGTGAAGAAAAAAACACTTGTGCCTCTTATCATTTTTTTACTGGGCATATGCCTTGTTGGTTTCATTGTATACAAAACAGACACCCACGAGAAGAACGAGAGACACATAACAGCACAATTAAACGCAACAACCTATGGGGAACGCATAAAAAATGAGATTGCGAGTGGAATTGAGATTACGGATGCTCTAAAGCAGATCCTGATCAGTGAAAACGGAGAGATTAATCAGTTTGACACGATTGCTGAAAATCTTATGTCTGCTTCTATTGAAAGCGTACAGCTTGCTCCGGATGGTGTTGTGACAGATATTTATCCGGCTGAGGGAAATGAGGCAGGTAAAATTGATCTGATTCATGATAAAGACCGTGGAGAGATTTCCGGTTACGCACGAGACAATCACACAGTCATTACACAAGGCCCTTTCGAATTGAAACAGGGAGACTATGGAATTGCTGTACGCAATCCGGTTTATCTGACGGATACAAACAAACAAGAGTATTTCTGGGGATTTACCATTGTTATCCTGCGTGTTCCTGATATTTTCTCAGACTCGATTTATGCTCTTTCAAATTTTGGATATGAATATAGAATTTCAAAGACGGCTTCTCCCTGGAGCGACACTTATAAGGTTATTTATCAGTCAGATGGTTCGTTAACCCAGCCGGTCTCTTATGATTTTAAAATAGGCGCAGAGAACTGGAGATTTGAAATACCCCCCCCAAAGCGGATGGCGAAATAATACACTTATAGCTGTAGTCACCGGTTTTTTTCTTGCCGTAATCCTGCTTCTGACAGTTCTTACCCGGGTATGGCTGGTGTCCAAAGAAAATAAAAACAGATTTCAGATACTGGCACACACGGATTCCCTTACCGATATTTACAACCGCTATGGATTTGATGAAGCAGCAGAAAAAATCATCGCCCAAAATCCGAAGACACATTTTGTGGCTGCACTTTTTGATATCGATGACTTTAAGTTTATTAATGATGTCTATGGGCATGCTTACGGAGACAGGGCTTTAAAGAGTCTGGCAGACAACATGAAAGCTTTTTTTCCACCAGATGTACTGCTTGGAAGAAACGGTGGTGACGAGTTCTGTATTCTTCTGCCTGATTGTACCTTGGAAAAGGCAGACGCAAAGCTGAATCAATTCACCAGACTGCCTAAGACCTTCTCGTACAAGGGAACAGAACATCACTTTTCTATTTCTCTTGGATATGCGGAATATCCGGCATTTGCCTCCAACCATTCACAGCTTATGCGCTGTGCAGATGCAGCCCTTTATGAAATAAAGCTTCACGGAAAAAACGGATGTATGGCTTACAGAAAAGGCCTTCAGTCAGGAGTCCGCAAACAGCTGGGATTTGCGCTTAAGGATGTCTCGGAGCATCTTCCTGGTGCATTTATCATATACAGAGCAGACAAAGAAGATGATGAGCTGTTCTATGCCAACCAGGAGTTTCTTCATATGACCGGATATAAAGATATGGGCGAACTCTTTCGACTTACAAACAAAAGCTTTCATAACCTGATTCGGGAGGATGAGCAGAAACAGATAGAAGCAAGCATCTGGGAACAGATTGACAGTGGTAATGAAAATGACTATATTCATTTTCATCTTCGAAAAGCTGACGGCTCTTACCTCTCTGTGCTTGACCATGGAAGAATCGTAGAAAGCCAGCAATACGGAAAAGTATTTTATGTATTGTTTATGGACTGGAAGGACATGCATATTCATTACGGTGATAAATTTTCCAGATAATAGAAAAAATACTGTCTGGTAGGAATTTTTGCATTCTATAAACCTACGATTTCATCATCAATCTGAGAGGTTTACACAAAGTAATTTACACTCCGCCCTGTTGCATAAAATAATGCAGGTCTGAACAAGACCTGCATTATTTTATGTGCTTTTCACACGTATTTCCCCTTCATTTTATCCGCTTTATCTTCCCAAAATCCGGTCCAGATTTTCCAGAATTACATCAACATTGATTGGTTTTGCAATATGTCCATTCCTTCCTGCCTTGATTGCTTTTTTACAATCTTACTTATGTAAAAAAACTGCTTCTATATATACGACTGCGCTACACTATGCACAAGAAAAACATTACTGCGCAATACTTATATCTGCCCATGCATATTTCTGATATAAAATGCAATCTGATAGGGCAGTCTCTCTTCCGGCGTTTTCAACTCATTTCCCAGAATTTTCCTGATATTTCCGATACGGTACAGCACCGTATTGCGATGCGTATACAATTCTGCTGCCACAGCCTGAATACTTCCATTATGCTTCAGATATGACTGAAGAGTTTCCACATAACCGGCATGATATCTTCTGTCGTATTCTTCCAATGCTGCCAGACATTCTGTTTCCATTTCCTTCAGTATTTCTTTATCTTTCACCATATAAAGCAGACGGAACAACCCGCAGTCATCAAACTTTACCACCTGCTTCTTTTGTGTCATCGCTATGTGTGCTGCCGCCTTCGCTCTCTGATAGCTTACCGAAAGCTGGGAAATATCCATACATCTGCTCCCGATTCCCACGCACAATTGCAGTCCAGGCATACGTCTTTTTCCTCTTTTTATGGCACCCTCTACAAGGCGGCACAAATACTCTTCCGAAAGCGCATTCGCTACCAGCACAAAATCAGAGTTGTAATAAAAAAAGCTTCCATTGTGAGTGATATCCTCCAGATATACCTGTATTCGATAAGACAGCTTTTTTCGCTCCACTGTGTCCATGGAGTCCAGCCCCTCACAAGTCATCAGCAGCACCTGAAAGCTTCCATCTACATCAAAATACTGTAATAAATCTTTTCTATATGCATCCTGATTATCCGGAGTCTCAATAGCTGCAATCAGGGCGGATGCGATCTGCTCATCTGTAGTATCCTGCAAAAATACATGAATACTGAAGTCTTTTATCATATCTGATAAATGCACTTCCCAGGGCACAGTCAGTAGCGGAAGGTCATTTTCATCACAGTATGCTTTCAATTCTTCCGGCACCTCATAAATGTACTGTCCCACATTGATAACAAGCCCTGATGCATGATACCGGTTCAGCTGCTGTGCCAGATGCATCCAGTCTTCTTTTTCCGGAAAGCCAAGCCCGGTTGTCACTGCAAGCTCCTTTCCCCAGAAATTCTGTATGATCGTTGTATCCTCCAGAAGATGTACCCAGCTGATTGAATTGGACCATCCATTTTTTCCGGCCAGAAACTTCATTTCATATCTTGTTTCTGCTGTCAGCATCATATCCTGTATTGTAAAACTCATAAAACCTCCCTTTTTGTTACCCTAACCCATTCTGTAAAATGTTCAAATTTTTCCTTTATTATATCATATATTTTGTGTTGGCAGCACATATTTTCCACTTGATTTTTAGAATCCGCCCCCATAGTTTTTCCTTAATTTTGTGCTAGAATATAAGTAACTTAAAAAACAAATTAAAGGAGGCGTGAATATGAAATTCGCAGAATATACAAGTTCCCTGGATGCACTTCCCGTTCCAGAATGGATCATATCAGAACGTTATATGTATTGTGACAATTTTATAAATGACTATACGAAGACTCGGCATTTTGATCTTCTGGCTTTTGTCAAACGTCTCTTTCGCAAATAATATGCACTTCTTTTCATAAAAAGGACATCCGTTTTTTCAGGATGTCCTTTCTTTTACTTTTTTCGGTAAATTCGAAGCATCAAAGGTGTCTCTACAAGCAGCATGGCAATCCATCCTGCCAGATAGGAATATGGCAGTGCCTCAATACCAAAATTCCATAACAAAACCATCGGTGCCGCTGCAATGACACGGACTGTCATATTGGTAAAACTGCTCATCAAGGTCACCTTCAGATCTCCGATTCCACGGAAAAAGCCCTGAAGCGAATTTGTGATAGCGGGAAGAATATACATTCCCGCAATCAAGTGGAGATAAACCACTCCATGTCCGATAACTTCCTCATCTTTTACAAATAATGACATCAATGGTCTGGCAAATCCCAGACAGATCAGCATAACTGCTGCTCCATAAACAAGCTCCAGTATCATTCCACATCGGAAGCCTTCCCTCATACGGTCATTTTTTCCAGCTCCTTTATTCTGAGCCATTAATGCGGTCATCGCATGGGCAATATTCTGTTCCGGTGTGATGGCAAAATCATCAATGCGATTAACCACTGCAAAGGCTGCTGCTACCGATACTCCCATTGTATTAACCAGTGCCTGTATTGCGATTTTTCCCATCTGTACAGTTGCCTGCTGCATGGCAGATGCCCACCCGTAAGCAATGGTTTTTTTCAAAAGCCTGGCATCAAAAACCAGCCATTTCTTCCCAAGCCGAAGAATTGGTACTTTTTTCTGTATATAGATAATACAAAACAGACAGCAGAGCGCCTCACTGAGTACTGTGGAAATTGCACATCCATTACTTCCAGCCTTTAATACAATAACAAAAAACAGGTCTCCGAAAATGTTCAGAATTGCACTGATAATCAGAAAGTACAAGGGGGATGCACTGTCTCCCAATGCCCTTAAGGTGCTTGAAAAAAAGTTGTATAAAAATGTAAACATTAATCCCAGAAAAATAATCCGCAAATATTGCACTGTCATACTCATAATAGATGGATCCACCTGCAATAACAGCAGAATGGGTACAGCAAATATTACACAAACCAATGTGAGAAAAAATGAAAAAAACGCACCAGACAACAGAGTTGTACTGATTTGTCTATGCAAAGTCTCATAATCTTTCGCTCCATACTGAATCCCCATCAGGATACTGGCTCCCATACACAATCCGTTCAGAAATAGTATCATCAACGTACTGACCGGATTACAGATTCCCACAGCCGCCAGGGCCTCCTTTCCTACAAAATGCCCTACAATAATGCTGTCAACTGCATTATAGGTCAGCTGAAACAAATTTCCCAAAACAAGAGGCACTGTAAAATTAACAAGAATGGGCATGATTTTCCCAGTAGTCAGATCTTTTGTCATATTCTCACACTCCCAACCAAAAGTTTTGCACACTCACATTTTAGCTAAAAAAAAGTAATTTCACAATGTCCTATTTTAACATTTTATATAGCATATTCTAATCGGATATGTTAAACTATAATTTATCACTTTCTCTGTTTCATTGATTGTAATAAAATGATATGAGTGTCAAAAGGTCTTTTGACACTCATTTGATACCCGGATTGCTACGCAGCTACGCTGCTCCCGCAATCCTCCAAAACATTCGTAATCCGCTCATTTTTCTTTGAAAAATGGCTACTTACTCATGTTTTTGGCGGGTCAAGAGGTCAAAAAGCCTCTTGCAAGCAAGCTTGCATCGGCTTTCTGACCTTTTGACCCTGGTATCATCATATTATAAATTGTAAGAACTAAGGAAAACTGTAACATGCTAAATAAAAAAGATTTCTTAAAATATGCATCAATATTGGCATTTCCAATTATGATTCAAAATTTGATTTCAACATTGGTGAATATTGCTGATACTGTAATGCTTGGATATGTAAGCCAGACTGCCATGTCGGCTTCATCGCTTGCTAACCAATATACTTTTATTCTTTTTTGTCTATATTATGGTATGGCCACCGGTACTTCCGTTTTGTGTGCCCAGTACTGGGGAAAAGGTGATAAAAAGACTGTAGAAAAGATTCTCGGCTTAGCAGAGCGATGCACCTTAATTATCTCTCTGATATTTTTCCTTATCTCCTTTTCCATGCCAACTACGGTTATGAAGATTTTTACAGACAATCCTGATACAATTGCTGCTGGAAGTGAGTATTTGAGGGTACTTTCATTTTCACTTATGTTTATGGGATTCTCTCAGGTTTTTATGAGTGCCCTTCGAAGTATCGGAAAGATAATGCTGCCTTCTGTTACATACATTGTCTCCCTTTGTGTCAATGTACTTTGTAATGCCACCTTCATCTTTGGCTTATTTGGACTTCCAAAGCTTGGCGTTACCGGTGTTGCTCTTGGTACTGTGATTGCCAGAATCGCAGAGGTATTGATTTGTCTCATCTACTCCTTGAACAAATCAAATGTGAGATTCCGAATAAAATACTTCTTTGCGAAATCGGGGATCCTGTTCCAGGATTTTATGAAAATTGCAACTCCAGCCGTAATAAATGACCTCGTCTGGAGCTTTGCCAGTTCCGCATTCGCAGCAATTCTTGGGCATATTGGTAATGATATGGTTGCTGCAAATGCCGTCGCTGTTATGGTGGTAAACATTGGTGCTATCGCCTGTCGGGGTTTTGCCAACGCTACTACCATTATTATCAGTCAGGAGCTGGGGAAAAATCACATTGATACAGCCAGAGAATATGGGAAACGGATGCTCAGAATAACCATTATTGTAAGCCTGATCGGATGTGCCGTTATTCTGGCGATTCGCCCCCTGATACTGGATTTTTATCGGGATAAGCTGACAGAAACGGCCATTTATTATCTTGGCGTTTTTATCATTATGACGACCTGGCGTCTTGTTGGAGAAGGTATTAATACCTGTCTTATATGCGGCTGCTTCAGAGGTGGTGGTGATTCCAGATTTGGAATGATCGTTGATTCCATATTTATGTGGCTTGTAGCAGTTCCTCTCACATTTCTTGCCGCATATGTTTTTAAACTGCCGCCTATCTGGGTATACTTTGTAATGTCTTTGGATGAACTTGAAAAAATGCCTGTGGTATTTATTCACTATTTCAGAAGAAAATGGCTTACAAACATTACCAGAGATTTTGATTGATCCTACTTATTCACAATTATAAAATGCTCCCTTCTGAATGACAGGTTTTTGTTCTTTCACATTCCTGCCCAGTAGGGAGCATTTCTGAATCCTATGATCTTATTCTTTTTTTTGACGGTCAGCCCTATACTGTAAACAGAGGCTATTACAATGATAAAGCCTAATGGAATTGCCACACAATAAAACACAAAATTTACCAAATTGTTATATGGGCGGAGTTTATAAATTCCTTTTGAAGTCCGATAAACCTCGACCTTAACTTTATCACCAACGTATACTTTCTGATTATAGGTTTCTTCTCCTTCATAAGCTTTTCCATCAACCTCAAATGCCAATTTGGTCCGATATTTTACTGATCTTGAATTCTTTTTATTTTTGTCTTTATCATCACTGTTATCAATCTCACGGCAGGATTCTACAACTGCAATAACCTCTCGTTTGTCTGTAGTGTTTTTGTACTCCTGGCTTTCAATTCTGTTTAAAATCATACCATATATTCCTATACCACACATGGCAATGCCCAGGACGAAACCTAATACCGAATATAATATATTGTTCCGCTTCTCTTTTTTATCCTGCTTCATACACATCCTCCGCAAAACCTGTTTTTGTTTTCGATTCTTGTAAAGAACACATATTGGAAAAAATTCTCCTTCCATTGACCATGTATTCTCTATACTAATAATAATCCATCCAAAACCGGTTTGCACTATTACTTGTGCCAGTAAATGAAGAGAAAATGTTATTGCTTACTTTGTCCACAAAAAACACCTCGCGGAACGTTGCCAGTGACTTCACATGTATCTATCCAGACAGTCAACTCTACAGCTCTCCGAGTCTCTCTCTCAAATTTTTTCGTGCTTCAGTTGCACTCATAGTTTTGGCACCATCTATTCTTTCCCACTCAGCCTGAAGTACTCTGGCACGTAACCGAAGTAACTGTTCACGCTTTTCATATGTATCAATACTCTTAATTACCATATCTCCCTCATCATTTTGGGTGATATAAATAGACTCGTTGGTTTCTTTTAAACAATAGTCAGCTACTTTCAGACTATCATCAGCTTGTGTAATTCGATAATTGCTTAAATCTTTTTGTCTCTCATCCAATTACAATTCCCTCCTTCTCTACATTATCATAAAACGGCAATGCTCCCAGCCAGTATCTGTAATGTGCTTCATTCTCCAGAACTGGATTTATTACAATCCCTGACTCCAGTTCTAGATCAAACGCCAGATCAAAAATACTGTTTTCGACCTGCTCTATTTCTTCTTTTGAAAGAGGTGTTAATATCATAACATCAATATCCGAATTTTCCTTATAATCTCCACGGGCATAAGAACCATAGACAATAAGTTTGGATAGATTATTTTTTAATATTTTTTTAGTCCCTTGTACAAATAGCATTAATACTTCCTGTCTAATCAAGTTGCTACCTCCTGTCAGATTCTTTTCATCTACAGTAATATTTTAATAATATTGCAGCTGACTACGTAAAGCAAGCTATTATTTTACTTTTATTTTTGAAAGCGCAACCTTTGAAACTTTCAAGCATGGAAATTCCAGTTTCCAGCTATAAAAAAAGTGAATATTATACCAGAATATTATTTTGAAGCTGCTTAAATATTTTGTATCTGCTGTCAAATCTGATGTCAAAATCCATTTTGGGGTTAAATAAGAGGTGTTCCAGAAGGGTGTAAATATATCCAGACATCAAAAAAACCCTTGAAAATCAAGGGTTTCAGGTCATGCCGCAGACCGGAATCGAACCGGTACGGGTATCACTACCCACGGGATTTTAAGTCCCGGGCGTCTGCCAGTTCCGCCACTGCGGCATATGGGACCTATAGGGCTCGAACCTATGACCCTCTGCTTGTAAGGCAGATGCTCTCCCAGCTGAGCTAAGATCCCATAATATTAAATTAGTGTTAATTTTCAACAGCAGCGACCCGGAAGAGACTCGAACTCTCGACCTCCGCCGTGACAGGGCGGCGCTCCAACCAACTGAGCCACCGGGCCAGAAGAATATTAAATTAAATGGACCTTCGGGGACTCGAACCCAGGACCGACCGGTTATGAGCCGGTTGCTCTAACCAACTGAGCTAAAGGTCCAAAAAGCCGATGATCGGACTCGAACCGATAACCTGCTGATTACAAATCAGCTGCTCTGCCAATTGAGCCACATCGGCACAATACTTATAAACTGTATTATACACCAAATGTCAGAGTAAAGCCACACCAAATTGCCATTTTATTTAATTTTCTCAGTGACTCCAAGGGGATTTGAACCCCTGTTACCGCCGTGAAAGGGCGGTGTCTTGACCGCTTGACCATGGAGCCTAACATTTCCATAAAAAACTCCCCCTGTTGGACTCGAACCAACGACACTTCGGTTAACAGCCGAATGCTCTACCGACTGAGCTAAGGAGGAA
>NZ_JADNDC010000056.1:0-18322 GCF_015551645.1 Ruminococcus sp. D54t1_190329_F1 | reverse complement strand
TACTTACTCATTGCCACTGCTGTAGGTGGGTCAATTTTCCTCGTTAAAACTGGGTCAGTTTTAAGTATAAATCAACATCACTCGTATCAATAATCTTTTAGAAAGTTATCCGGAGAAACTGGCAGAAGCAGAACAACGGCTGGAAACGGTACAGGAGCAGATGACAAACGCCAAAGAGGAAGTCGGGAAGCCATTTCCAAAAGAAGAGGAACTGAACCAAAAACTGGAGCGACTGTCAGAGTTAAATGCACTTCTCAATATGGATGAACGGGAAGATACAGAAACAGAGCAGTCGGAATCAAAAGAGAAAGAAGAAAGACCGGCACGAGGTTCTATCCATGAGAAACTGCAGATTTATAAGGAAAAGAGTCAGCGGGAAAGTGAAACTGGCAAGGAAACCAGAAAACGGGACTTCGGTCTGGAATAAAGAGGAAAGATGGCATAATTTGGTAGAAGAAGGTTCTGTCGGTTATGCCATTTTTTAGAACACAGGAGGAATTTATATGGCAAGAAACAGGATAACGGGTAGAGAAACACAGAAAATGCAGGAATACACGCAGGGACAGATCAGTCAGGCAGAGCGTAGAGGCATAGAATTTCCAACAGATGTAAAAGAACAGCTTTTTGAATATGCGAATCTGATCGGTGAGGAAGAGAAAGTTAGGACTCTGGTAAGAAATCTAGCAGATGCAGTGATCCAGGCAGATGAAGAAGGGGTAGAGGATCTACTGGATGATGCAAGAATGGATATTCAGGATCTACCAGATCCAACCATAGGTAAGCTGGAATTACGTGATTATGGATATACAGCAGAAGACATGGTGCCGCTTAGAAAAGAAGCAGCTTTGGATTATCACAGAATGGGTTCTAAGATTTATTGCCTGGGCAGCGATGGCAGCAAGGGAGAGTATGCAAGTAAAGAAATGATACAGGCGCATGAAGGTCTGTTTGGCATGGAATCGCAGATGTGGGAACGGATAGAGGAGAATGACCTGGATTATGCCGATGAAGATTTTGGAGCATTTCAGGAGCCTATGAGTGTCATTGAGCAGGAAGAAGCACTGAAATTATACGATGCCGGAGCAGATATCTATCTGATCACTAATTTTTCATCACCAATGTATGTCACGGAACGCATGGAAATTGAACGAGGACCGGAGCATTATCAGATGTCTATGACAGAACTGGAGCGTTTCCGTAACCTGGAATGGGAAATGCAGAAATATCCGCAGATTCAGTCTTTGAAAGAGGCAAACCTGTTGTTAGGAACAAGGCGAACCTTTGGTATTTATCAGATCAAGGACGATTCACCGGGCGAAAACTATGCATTTATGAATATGCGCTTTATTGAAAGTCATGGTATGCAGATAAAAAAAGAAGATTATAAGCTGGTCTATGTTGGGGAATTATCGGGAAATATGTCACTGGATGATATTTTTGAAAGGTTCAACATTGATAGACCGGAAGATTTCCGTGGGCATTCCCTGTCTGTCAGTGATATCATAGTTCTGAATGACGGGGAAAAAGTAACCGCTCATTTTGTAGACAGTATCAGTTTTGAACAGCTGGATTCTTTCCTGAATCTGGAAGAACAGGTTCTTAGTGAACTGGCATATGAGGTAGGAGAACGTTACTTTGCTATTCAGAGAACAGAAGAAGGATATGATTATTCGTTTTACGATGAAGATTTTCGTCTGATGGATGGTGGCGTCTATGAAAATGATCAAATTTCTATTGAAGAAGCGGCAGAGGAACTTCTGGAAGACGAAGGCTGGACTGGAGAACGCATCCGTGGAGATTATGATCAGTTGATGGAAAAAGTAGAAGAAATGGATGAAGTTGTAATGGCAGAGATTCAGAAAAGCCAGGGCGAATATAAGCCTTTGGCAAAGGTGGAGGAACTGGAAGAGGCGAATTATAACATGATTGATAACGTCCTTAATAATATGCCACCGAAGAAAGAGCCTTATCTGGAATATTTCGCCACAGAATGTGATGAGTTCCATGATATGGGAGCTTATGAAAAAAGTACCGATGTTAATCAGATTGCTGCGGTCTATGAAAAATATAGGGAGAATCCTAAAACTGCGTATCTGGGATGCTCAATGGGAATTATTTATCGTGATCCGGAAGACAGTTACTATGATGAAGCCGAATTTGCGATCGTTAAAGGGAATACCGTATTCGGAAATCTGATGGATGATGTTCGATTTTATGGAGAACTTGCACTGGTACGGGAAGGGATCGAGAAAATTCATGAAGCATTGCCGGACTACAAGTATGTACCGATGAGGGATGTTCGAGAAGCAATGTATCCTGAGAAAATGACCACAGAACAGCTGGCAGAGGCACTGGATGAGATTGCAGAAGCTTTTGATCCGTATGAGTATCGAGATAATGTGGAGAGGGGAGAAAATACGGTGCAGGAAGTAATGCTGGATTTGAGAAGTGGAAATATTCATTCCTATATTTCATATCTGAAGGATATTGTAGACGAAGAATGCGATCTGTCTGTTCGTGCAGGAGTATTGATTGAAAGACTGAAAGCCTATGAACCTGAACTTCCAAAGGATATGGAACCAATGGTGTATGTAAACTATTGTGAAGAAAGTGATCTCATGAATCCAAGATGTCAGAAGCTGTCTGAGCTGGATGCAAAAACAGCAGAAATGGATAAAGAATGGTATGCAAAACGTGATCCGAAGACAGAGGAACCTACAAAAATTGCAAAGATATATGTGACTGTATATTATGCGGAAAAAGGTGAACAGATGCTGCATCATTTTAAGAAGTCAATGGATATTGGAAATGGACATGGCGGTATTGTGAGTCAGTTGAAGTATGATAATGAAATGAAGCTTACAGATGAGTATTGGATCAATTACCAGAAAGGCAAAGGAAGTGAAGAGTTCCAAAAGTATATGGAAGATCTGACAGACATGCAGAATCATGTGCTTCCGTATCTGCAGAGTTTTTGCAATCTGGAGGAAAAAGGTGTGAAGGAGAGACGAGAACAGCAGATAGCAGAAAGATATGAAGGAAGAGCAGATGAGAGGGTAACAAGTACCGAAGCGAATGAAGTTGTTAAGGATGTAGGAAAAACAGATAGAAAACCGGCACAGCAGAAGCAGGCGGTAGATGGAAAAGATAAGAAATTATCCATTCATGAACGGCTTGAGATCAATAAGAGGATTATTCAAGAAAAGCAGGGAAAAGATAAAACGGAGAGAGGAGTTGATTTGGGTGTAAGGACAGTGTAGAATAAGCAGAACGAGTCGGAGGTCATGGATGATAACGTGGCTTCCGGCTTTATTGCGTATTGTCGGAAGAATTATAAATGGTATAATGAATGTAAATGCGATAAAAGAATGTCGCCTGTTATGCGACTTCCAAATGAGAAAAGTGTGTTATTCTGAGATCAAACAAGAGGCTAATAGAGTCAGGAGGATGACATTATGAGTAAAAAAGGATATAGCAGACCAGGATTCTTTGGATCCATAAACCATTATGATGCAAACGGAAAAAAGTAGGCGAGAGCAGACCAGGATTCTTTGGTGGTATGAACGACTATGATGCAAATGGAAAGAAAATCGGACATAGTTCGCCTTCCTTTTTTGGTGGTATGAATCATTATGACAATAACGGGCATAAAGTAGGTGAGAGTCGACCAGGATTCTTTGGCGGTTTAAACCATTATGATGACAAGGGGCATAAGCGGGGGCATAGCAATCCAGGAGTTTTAGGTGGATTCAATCATTACGGTTAAAACTGCACAGAGAGCAGCACAAGCGGCAAGGGCTGCGGCAAAAGCCGCCGTGGTTACGGTAAAGGCGATTGCCAAAGCGACCGCACTTGCCATTAAAGCGATTATTGCCGGAACGAAAGCCTTGATTGCCGCTATCGCCGCAGGCGGCTGGGTGGCGGTTTTGGTTATTATCGTGATTTGCCTGATTGGTATGATCCTCGGCTCAGTATTTGGCATTTTCTTCTCAGACGAAGATTCCGGCACTGGAATGAGTATGCAGACCGTTGTGCAGGAAATCAATACCGAATACGATACCAAGCTGCAAGAGGAAAAGAACTCGGTATCCTATGATGTTCTTGAAATGAGTGGCAGCAGAGCCGTTTGGAAAGAGGTGCTTGCCGTTTACTCTGTAAAAACGAATACGGATCAAGATAACCCCCAAGAGGTTGCCACAATGGACGATGGCAAAAAGCAACTCTTAAAAGACATCTTTTGGGAGATGAATCAAATATCTTCCCGAACAGAGAGCAAGACCGAAACAGTTATTACCGAAACCGATGACGGACACGGTAATATCGTGGAAACTGAAAGCACGGTCACACAAACCTATCTGTATATTACCGTCAGCCACAAGACTGCCGAGGAAATGGCGGCGCAATATGGTTTTAACGAAGAACAGAAAGGCTACCTCGCTGAACTGCTTGCAGATGAAAACAATTACCTTTGGTCACAGGTGCTTTACGGCATTACAGGCGGCGACGGACAGATCGTGACCGTTGCACTCTCTCTGGTTGGCAATGTGGGCGGTCAGCCGTATTGGTCGTGGTACGGTTTTAACTCCCGTGTAGAATGGTGTGCTTGCTTTGTATCTTGGTGTGCCAACGAGTGCGGCTATATCGACGCTGGAGTTATCCCAAAATATGCAGGCTGTGTCAACGGAGTACAATGGTTTAAGGATCGTGGACAATGGCTGGATGGCAGCGCCGAGCCTGCCCCCGGAATGATTATTTTCTTCGATTGGGCAGACGAAAGTGGTCAGGATGGATTATCCGACCATACGGGTATTGTTCAAAAGGTCGAAAACGGCAAGGTTTATACGGTCGAGGGCAACTCCGGCGACAGTTGCCGAGTCAATGAGTATTCTATCGGTTATTACGAGATTCTTGGCTACGGCGCACCTGCCTATTAAAATACACAAGCCGCCTGCATTTTGCAGGCGGTTGGATTACATATCAGAAAGATATTGTGCCGGTTTGAAAACTAAAAGTCTCAAAATACAGACTTAATAATTGCGATTTCACTCTCAAAGTGCTATAATACAAACTATATTTGGGTGGAGGTGCGGAAATGAAAGTACGGTACAACAAACTTTGGAAACTTCTGATTGACAAGGGAATGAAAAAGAGTCAATTACGAGAAGCGGTCGGGGCAAGCAAAAGTACATTTGCGAAACTCGGAAAAAATGAAAATGTTACCCTTCCCGTGCTGTTGAATATATGCGAATACTTAGAGTGTGATTTTGGCGACATAATGGAAGCCGTACCCGAAAATGAGGTGTAGGATCAATGAACAAGAAGATTTTAATTGTGGATGACGAAAAAGAAATCGTTGATCTGCTTGAAGTGTATTTGAGTAACGATGGTTATTCAGTATATAAATGTTATAATGGGTTAGAGGCGATGAAATGTATCAAACAGTCGCAGATTGATTTAGCGATACTTGATATTATGCTGCCGGATATTGATGGTTTTCGACTTTGCCAAAAAATTCGGGAAAAGTTTTACTTCCCTATTATTATGCTTACCGCCAAAATTGAGGATAGCGACAAGATTATGGGGCTTACGATTGGTGCGGATGATTATATAACGAAACCGTTTAATCCTTTAGAGGTTGTGGCAAGAGTAAAGACGCAATTAAGGCGTTATCAGAGCTATAACAGTCCTAATTTGAGCCAATCCGAAGAAAAAGACGAGTATGACATCAGAGGTCTACTGATAAACAGAGTCAGCCACAAGTGCTACTTGTATGGCAAAGAAATAGCCTTGACTCCGTTGGAGTTTTCTATTCTGTGGTATCTGTGCGAACATCAGGGTAAAGTTGTCGCCTCGGAGGAATTATTTGAAGCCGTGTGGAAAGAAAAGTATCTTCGCAACAGTAACAATACGGTAATGGCGCACATTGGGCGGCTTCGGGAAAAATTGAATGAACCTTCAAAAAATCCGAAGTTCATTAAAACTGTTTGGGGGGTAGGGTATGAAATTGAATAAAAAAGAAAAAAACTATCTGCTCTCTACCTTGTTCAAAGGGTATGTAATTCAATGTGCGATTTGCTCTGTGCTTATTTTTGGCGGTACTTTTCTTTTAGGAATTATGGCAGAGGAAATTCTCCGCAAGTATGTTTTGTATTATTACTTGTATTACAGAACAGTATATCTTTATATAGTGGCTGTAATCGTGTGGGGTGGCTGTATTATATACATGACATACCTACTTTTGAAAAAAGTAGTCGCCTATGTGTACGAGGTACAGGCTGCGACAGGAAAAATGTTCGATCAGAATGTCAGTTACATTGAAATGTCCCCGGAGTTGAGTGAAATCGCCGCTAACATCAATCAGTTAAAACAAGAGGCTGAAAGTAATGCAAGGCTTGCAAAAGAAAATGAGCAGCGAAAAAATGACCTGATTATGTATCTTGCACACGATTTGAAAACACCGCTTTCTTCTGTAATCGGGTATCTTACTTTACTGCGTGATGAGTCGCAAATCTCAAAGGAACTTCGAGAAAAGTACCTTTCAATCACTCTTGGTAAGGCAGAACGGTTAGAGGATCTGATTAACGAGTTTTTCGAGATAACACGATTCAATATATACGATATTACATTACAATACACGAAAATCAATTTAACTCGCCTGCTGGAGCAACTTGTATATGAATTTAAGCCTATGCTCAAATCAAAGAATTTGCAATGTAATCTTTGTGTTGATGATGATATAATGCTTCGATGTGACGCAGACAAAATTCAGCGTGTTTTTGATAACCTTTTGAGAAATGCGGTTATCTACAGTTTTGAAAATACGGATATCACGATCAGCGCACAATGTCAGGAAGATACGGTCAGCATTATTTTTTGTAACCACGGCGATACTCTGCCGGAAGAAAAGTTAAACAGGATTTTCGAGCAGTTTTATCGGCTTGACGCAGCGAGAAGTACAAGCAGTGGAGGAGCTGGATTAGGTTTGGCGATTGCAAAGCAGATTGTTGAACTACACAATGGTACAATCGTTGCAGAGAGCCAAGAGGATCAAAACAAGTTTTCAATTACTTTGCCGTTGGCGTAGGAAAATTGTAAGAATTTGCATAGAAAAAAAGAGGAATATCTTACGAGCAATCAAGAAAATACGGGCTTCTGTTTTGGTACAATAAAAGTATCAAGATAGAGGCTCGTATTTTTTGTGATACAGCATAAGGAGGAATGATGAAGTTGCTAAGAAAACAAATGCTGCTATGTTCTATTTTGTTTCTTGTATTTACGCTATCTGCCTGCTCTGCAATTGGGCAGACAGACGAAAACAATCTTACAGATAGCGCAACATCCGCAGAAAAAACGGTATCAGTTGTACGAGGGACAATTACTCCAACCGTTTCAACGCAAACGACTATTGTTCCGGCAGTACCGTTTATTATTTTCTCACCCGAAAATGGCATATTTAATACAGCGGTAGAATTAGAAGAAAAAATCACTGCCGGGCAAATTATTGGAACTGTGAACGGCAAAGAATTGAAATCTCCGGTGGATGGTACAATTACCTCTATTGCCCCATCCAATGAAAGCGTACCGAGTAATTATCCCGTAGCGATAGTGCATTATACAGGATTTGCCCTCAATGTAGAGGCAGATAATTTTTTGAGTACCTTACCGGAGTATGCAGAGTTGAAAGCAAAATTTCAAGTATATGATGGTGTAGGACCAACCGATATGATTGCCGTGGTGTCGCCTGCCGCAGATGAAAATGCGTTTACGGGAATCGTGCCGCAAGAGGGCATTCTGCAATGCTTGATCAGTCAAACAGTCGATGTGAAATCGGGGCAAAGTGCAACGGTAGTCATAACGGCGACAACGAGAAATGATGTCCTTATATTGCCGCTGTCGGTAATAGCGGGTAGACAAGGGACGGGATTGGTTACTGTAATTACTCCGAATGGAGAAAGAGTGGAAACAAAAGTGACATTGGGTGTGACAGACGGAGCCAATATAGAAATACTGTCCGGCTTAGAGGAGGGCGATGTAGTTTCTGCTACTCCGCCAAACCTTGATCCGAGGGGGATTTGATAAAATGAAAGGAATTTCCGAAAAGACTTTAATCAAAATAAAGGATTTGAAAGCAAGCGTCAAATTGAATAATGGCGATATGCTGACAACAGTAACCAACGCTAATATGGAATTGCAACGAGGGCGCAGTTATGCCATTGTCGGAAAGTCCGGCTCAGGCAAAACAAGCCTTATATCCATTATTGGCTTGTTAAATCGGGAATATGAGGGCGAGTACCTTTATGATGGTATATCTATTTCTGCTTTGAAAGACCGTGATCTGTCTATACTGCGAGCCAATAATATCGGATTTGTATTTCAGAACTACTCTCTGATTAAGCACTTGCGGGTATGGGAAAATATCGAATTACCCCTACTCTATGCCAAAAAGTCGTTTACCGCCAAACAGCGTCACGAGATAATTACAGGCTTGCTAAAAAGTGTCGGCTTAGAAAGCAAGGAAAATGATTACCCAATCAATTTGTCCGGCGGTGAACAACAAAGAGTTGCAATCGCAAGGGCGCTTGCAGTATCTCCGGAAGCCATTTTATGTGATGAGCCTACGGGAGCGTTGGATAAAAAGACGGGAACGCAGATTATGGAACTGTTGCACAGCGTCGTAAAAGAAAATGGAATTATGCTGCTGTTGGTTACGCACGATCCTGATATTGCAGATACCTGTGATACGATTTTTGAAATGGATGGAGGGAGGATAACTTGTGCTAAAAATGATACTTAAAGACCTTCGTCTGTCTCCACTTAGAAGTATTCTGACAAGTGTTTCAATGCTTGTAGGCATTATCGCAATGCTTGGATCGGTATTAGTTGGTACGCTTGGACGGGAGTATTTGATTTCCGTAAACGCACAGGTATATGGCTGGTCACCTACTTACTCATTCGTGATAACGGAATCCGATTTTCACGATAGAAATAAAATGGAACAATTATTCCAGAGATTTGAAGCCATTGATGATGTAGCCGCTGTTACTTTTTCTATGGGAGAAGATATTCGATTTGCACCAATGAAAGATTTAACGCCAATACCGCCGAATGATGTTTACCAAAACCTGATGGCTTTTGATTTAGTTTGCACCACGGAGGCATATAGTCAAGTCTATAATCTTCCAATGACATCCGGTAGATGGTTAGAGCCTTCGAGTGAGGGCGGCTCGCTTGAAGTGGTCATAAACAAAGAAGCTAAAAACTATTTTAATGATTCGCCCTATGCTGCAGGAAATGTAAAAAGCACACTTTCGTTAACCCCATTCAATATTGTCGGAGTAGTAAACGATGGCAGGGATTTTCCGACTATCTATGCGGATTCTGCGGCGATCCTCAATTTCGCACCAGCAATGTGGCAAGTACAAAATGCAAATGTGTATTGGCATCCCACAACAGGACTGACAATCGAACAGATACATTCTGCCCTTGGCGACATTTTGACTGATACCATTGGCGGTTACTGGGAAAGTGCTGGGCGGAGTGATATTGGAGATACCTATGATTCGGTATTGTCCATACTGCAATTAGGGCTTTTGGTTACTTCGCTTTTGTTGCTGTTTGTTTCCGTATTAGGGCAGATCAATATCGGACTATCTTCATTGGAACAGCGCACACATGAGTTGCTGATCCGCAGAGCGATAGGTGCTTCACGAACAAATATTGTGGCATTGGTTTTAGGCTCACAGTTGATTTTATCAATATTCGTTTGCCTTGCAGCTATTTTGATTTCGCTGATTTTGGTGCATTGTATTGGAGCGTTGCTCCCTGTGGATTCCCCGGTGGGAACACCGAGTTATCCAATCAGCGTTGCTGTTGTTGCAGTTGCTGTGTCTGTGCTTACAGCATTATTGGGCGGATTATTACCAGCATTGAAAGCAGCAAAATTAGAGCCTGCATTGGCTCTTAGATAATAAAACTCAATTCAAGGAGGAAACAAAATGAAACGAACAATCTCAAAATCCGAAAGACCGTACAGACTGTTATTGTGTGTTATGATTTCTTTGCTGGTGATTATGCTGGCAGGCTGCTCCACTTCTTCGGACTCCGACACAAACACAAGAGGTTTCACGGACTTTGCTACCATTGAAGAAGAATACCTAACGACCATTGAGAGTTTGAATTGGCCGGAGGGCTTTACGCCGCCTGATGCTTTGGAAGGCGAAGATACGGGAGCGTCTTTTCAGATAGGATATGGCGATACAAGAGCATCTAACCTTTGGGAATATTCTTGGATGCAGGAATGGCTTGATACTTACAATACGGATTCGGAAAGGGCGGCAAAAGCCTTAGCTGAACTCGAAAAAGCCTTTGATATGCCTTATATGGGAACAGATCGCTGTGATGACGCCACACGCAAATATCTTCGTGATAATATTGATAAAGCTAAGTTGGGAGATCCGTCTGGATTTACAGAGTGTATTCAGGCAAATTATGCCGATTAAAAATGGCACATAGGAGTTTTGGTGTTGGGAGGTGAGCACATATATGCAGAGAAAACGCCGTAAGAAAAAACGATTTGGAGTATTTTTGTTTTTGCTTGTAGTTTGTATCGGCATAGGTATAATGTTTGTGCCGTGGGCAATGCAGCCGGAAAATTTCAGAGAGGTAAAGAATAAAATAAATGGTTTTCTCTACAAAGAAGATTTTCCTGACTCTTATAATGCAAAATCGCTGATTTTGGTGGATTGTTCTGATGATGAAATATTTGTTTCAAAAAACGAGAACGAGCCACAAATTCCTGCAAGTTTAGCCAAGCTGTTTGTTATTGAGTATGCGTCAACTTTAGCAGACCTTGATAGTATCGTTGTTGCAGACTATGGTGCTATTTCACTCACGAAACCTGGCTCGTCTGTTGCTCAAATCAAGGAAAAAGAATACTTTTTACACAATCTATTTGCGGCAATGTTGGTACCGTCAGGGAATGACGCAGCTTATGTGGTTGCTGATTATTGTGGAGGATTACTTTCGCCGCAAGCAGAAAGCTGTCAAGAGCGTGTGAGGATTTTCATGGAGAACTTAAACCTGCATTTGCAACAGCAGGGGTACTTAGACACAGTTTTATATGATCCGAGTGGTTTTGATATGGAGGCACTTACCACCACTTTAGATTTGAAAGAAGTAGTATATCGGTTGTTGGAATACTCGTGGTTTAGAGAAATTGTATCTCAAAACACTTATACGGCAACACTGCCTGATGGCAGTACACAAATATGGCAGAATACAAACGCCTTCCTTGATCCGACATCCGAATATTACAACGAAAATGTATGCGGAATTAAGACTGGCTCTCTGTCTGACGACTATAACTTGATTGTGCTTTATCAGCAGCACGGAAAAGAGTTTTTGATATGCAGTTTAGGCTCTCAGTCCGATTCCTCTCGTTATGACGATGTGAATTTTATTCTGAAAACGATTGATGAATCGTATTATCTCACGCAATAAATCTTATGTTGTCCAAGACAAAAAAACTAACCAAGGGGGGTGATAATATCGGACGAATCGTAATAATGGAGTTCAAAGCACAAGACTCAACAGCCTTTGACGATATGCTGGCTTTTGTAAAACAGCACCCTGATTTTGAAAAATTAGAGATTTCATATGAGCCGACATTATCCCTTTCCGGCTTAGAAATCAATTTGAGCCGGCGCAGAGTTATCAATAACGGTCAGGAAATTGAACTGACCGTCAAAGAGTACGATATACTCTGCTTGCTCGCAGCCAATAAAGGTCGTGTTCTTACATACGAGCAGATTTATGATAAGGTGTGGGGCGAAATATCAGCAGGCAATGAAAAGGATACCGTAGGCTTTCACATTCGGAATCTTCGTAAAAAACTTTGTGATACAAACTCTCACTTTTCCATAGATAGTGTTCGTGAGATCGGCTACCGCTTTAACAGTCAGTAAGCAGTCCCTCGTAGTTCATAATGAATTGCGAGGGATTATTCATTTTCTAAGACGGTATGTCGGAATTTGATAAATCCCTGCAAATGTTGATTTTATACGACTGTTAAGAGCAATATCGTGTCTAAACTTGCGACTGGACTTTGCATTTTCTACGAGTTATCTTCGTAATATCTCGGCATTATACTACTGGAATGTTTATCATAAACAGGGCATGATTTATGGCAGAATGGGCAGTCGTTCTCGTGCCATTTATTAGGTCTTGCTTGGATACGAATATGTTTAACTCCATTCTTATCAGAGTAAAGATTACAATTTTTTATAACTGTGTTCTTGACATTAAGGACACTTTTGCATAATGTATTAACTGAAGCCACTTGTGAATACTCCTTTTGTGTTTTTCTTCGCAGTTAATACATTAAAGGACACAAGTGTTTTTTCAATATGGTGTTGTTAATTTATGGTGTTAGGCTTCCACCATTATGCCAGAAGCCTCATATAAATTTATTGGGAAGAGTTACCGATCAAGTTTTCTCAGAATCCGAAGAATGGGATATTGATACGGTGTCAGAAACTATTGCATCGGAATATGAAAGAGCAACGAATCTTTCGATAAATAAAGAGAAGCAGAATTTGCCAATAGAAGAAAAACGAACGATAGATGTTAAAGAAATACGAGAATGGCTGAACTTTATTATTACGATTATATCAGTTGTTTTGGGAGTTACGAATTCTTCAGCAACAACGATAAATAATTACAATTATACACAACAAGTCAATAATTATTACATCGTTGGAATGGGATATGATGCGAAGGAGCTAAATACGACTAAATATAGAATCGTTAATAGAGAATCTATTGTACGACTGAAGCATGACTGCCATTCGATTGTAATTGAAAAGCTTGAGGAAGGGAAAGTTGTTAGAATTATAGATAAATATAAAAAGTGGCGACAGATAATTTGGGAGAATGAAGATGGTGAAGAATGTATGGGGTGGATTCAAAATTATAAATTAACTGAGTTTAAAGTGCCTAGAAATAAATGATGTATATTTGATGAAATAGAATCTATAAGTGAAGGAAGTATTATGTGTGGTAGATATTATATTGATTCTGATATGGCAGATGAAATCGAAAAAGTAGTGCATGATATAGACCAACGGATCCGGCAGGAACATTTTGCAGGAGATATCTTTCCAACCAATGTAGCACCGATCATTGAAAAATCAGAACATGGATTGAAACTGGATGTTTGCAAGTGGGGATATCCATTGTCACAAGGAAAGAATCTGGTTATAAATGCAAGAGCAGAATCTGTTATGGATAAACCTTCTTTTCGAAATGGAATCCTCTATCACCGCATTTTGATACCGGCAAGTGGGTTCTATGAATGGAATCGGTTAAAAGAGAAAAATACATTTTCCAGATATGATGCACCAGTATTGTATATGGCTGGCTTCTGTGATTGGTTTGAGAATGAACGACGATTTGTGATTATGACTACAGCAGCCAATGAATCTATGATAAAAGTACATGATCGTATGCCGCTGATATTGGAAAAAGGACAGCTGAAAGATTGGTTCGATGACAGGAAAATGGAGCAAATTCTGCATCAGGTACCGGTTCAGCTAAAACGAGAGGCAGAATACGAACAGCAGAGCTTATTCTTATAATGGTTCAGAGGAGAAATAGAAAGATGCAAATATTTGTTGATGCAGATGCCTGCCCAGTGGTTGCGATCATTGAAAAGATTGCAAAAGATAATAGTGTTCCGGTAATGTTGTTGTGTGATACAAACCATGTTCTGTCATCGACTTATAGTAAAGTTGTTGTTGTCGGTGCAGGAGCAGATGCAGTAGATTATAAACTGATTAGTATCTGCCATAAAGGAGATATTGTCGTATCACAGGACTATGGTGTGGCTGCAATGGCATTGGGAAAAGGTGCTTATGCTATTCATCAATCAGGTAAATGGTACACGGATGATAATATTGATCAGATGCTAATGGAACGTCACCTGAGTAAAAAAGCCAGAAGAAGTTCCCGTAAATGTCATGTCAAGGGACCGAAGAAGCGGACGGAGGAAGATGATGAAAGATTCGCTCAGTCTTTTGAAAAAATGCTTTTGATGGCACGGGAGAAAGAAGGCAGATGAGGAATTGTAGATGCAGAGGAACGACAGAAGCTATAAAGACTTAAAACAAAAACAGAAGAGTGCAATAGCAGATAAAACATACAAAATGCACTTGAAGTTTTATCTTGAGAATCAGCGAATGCCGGATGCTACTGAAATGAATGATATATGCAAAAGTTTGTTTACGGCAGTTCAATCGCTTGCTCCTAAAACGGAATATGAAGAATTTTATAAAATTGTTGAAAAGCGTGAAAAGAGTTATGAAGAACGTATCCTGAGAGACATTCAGAATGGAATTATAATAGAAACACTTATGGCAAAAAAACATAAGAAAACGCCGGAAGAAAAAGCAGCTGTTGCGAAACAAAAGAAGCAGCAGAGGCGAGCAAGACGGAAACAAGAAACAAGAGATAATCTGGCTAAAGAAGAAATCTTGCAAGATGACAGATTTTTCGTTATTGCCGGTTATACCTCCGGAGGTGCACCGTATGGTGTCACCTGGGAGGAAATGGGTCTGAAACCTTGGGAAGATTTGGAAGAGAATAATTGAGTTGTCAGTGCAATCTTATTTATCTCTTGTGACAGAAACAGGTTCCCGTTTTGCCGGAAGTAAGTCTGAATTGATTTCAGGAGCATCGAGCAGCACAGAGAAATTTTGCTGAATGATATCCAGTGTTTTCTGCTTTTTCTGTAATTTCTGTTTTTCCCGGACGGTAGCAGCTTGTTCAGATTCAAGATTTTCAATCCGCTTCTGGATTTTTTCAGAGCTAGGGATTTTAGTAACACCGAGATCCTGAAGCTCTTTTTTTAGTGAATCGTGGAGTTGGTATTCTGCCAGATGCTTGGAACGGTATTCTTTTGGATTTTTTGCAGATTTGCAATCTTCTATCACTTTACGGCAGAGCCGGTAAGAATCACAGTGTTTCTGAATGACTTTCTGCGTGCTTAGCTCACTGGTGATGTGTGCTATTCTCTGATCAGCCGCTTTAACAGAAGCATCAACATCAGAAACATGCTGCCTGAAATCCTCATAATTCAGTAGGTTATTTTCTGAAAGATAGTTGAAGGTGCGGGCTGCCTCTTTTAGATTATTGAGTTTTGCCCAATGTTCAAATCCTTCTCGATTGCCAGTCGTTACATACGTGGAGATATTGATATACAGGCGAGCTTCTCTGGACAGATGTTTTGGAGTTTTCACTTTGCTACGATTTTTAGCTAAGTGGATGCGGACGTTTTCTTCCGTATAATAACTTCCCAGAGATTTCATATAAGTGAAATTTTTTTGTTCCGGTGCACGGAAAGAAAGATGCTTTCCCTGCCGGACTTCATATCCAGCTAACTGCATTTTTTGTAGAAATTCCTCATAGTTGATGGAAGTCCAGATTGCTTTATCAACTGCAACACGTAGCTTGGCTTTCCAACTGGTGCCACGATGATATTCCATGTTCTCTTTATAGCTTTTTCCTTTTTCTCCGGTTGGCATACTGGTGGCAAGTCCATTTTCCAGGCAGATACGATTACTGATTCTGCAGAGTTTATGGTAGCTCCGCTTATTGGAAACATACTTGTGATGATCAACAAAGCTTGCAGCGTTGAAGATGATATGGTTATGAATGTGCTTTTTATCAACATGGGTACTGATCACGTATTCATATTTTCCTTTCAGTACTTCGGCTGCAAATTGCTGTCCTAAGCGATGGGCAGTTTCGGCATCAACTTCTCCAGGTTTAAATGACTGGATCAGATGAAATGCCAGGTTATTACCTTTGTCCATTCCATTCTTTTTTGCCATTTCTCTAGTCATGGAAAATTCGAGATCAGCAGTTTCCGGGGAACAGCCAAAACTGGAAACCAGCAGTTTTTCATCAGTCTTGTCTGGATTCGTGATATAGTCCAGAGCTTTCTTGTCTGTTACTTTAATGGGGAAGATCTTAATATATGCCATAGTTCTTTCACCATCTCTTTCAATTCTTGCATTTCTTCCGGATATAGATCTCCGGTGGTATTTACCTTTTTTGCAATCTGGTTGATATTTATGCCAATCTTGTGCATTTCCTCATACTGTTTCTTCAGAGGAGTTGTATCTGTGTTGACGATGTAGCCGTCGATTGCCATCTTACGCAGATAAGCTCCCATGTTCTTGGTTTTTGATTCTATCATCTTCCTGCGGATTAGCTTTCGTTCTTCTTCTGTGACATAAAAATGAATTTCTTTGTTTCTTTTTCTTTCAGCCATTAGCAGTTTCTCCTTTCTGAGAGGGCAGTAGTATCGTTGCTTTCAGCGTTTTTCAATTCAGGGCAGGGTACCCTAAATTGGGATTTTCCGGAAGTGTATCCTCACTTCCTGTCCTTGCTGTTTTACCCCTCTATTAGTTAAAGTCAGGAGAACCGGGAAAATGCAAAAGAATTTGGCAGGTAGTACGGGAACTGAAAATATGGTATGATTATGGGCAGGATATCAGAAGAATCAGGAGTTGAATAAACTGTGAAGAAAGAAGAAATTTTTGAATATGTGAAGAAACAGTATGGTACGGTGCCGGAGTATTTATGGGCACAATCACCAGATAATGCTGTGCTACGACATAAGAATGGAAAATGGTATGCTGTGGTCATGACGGTTGAAAAATCGAAACTGGGATTAGAAGGAAAAGATCCGGTTGATATCATGGACGTAAAGTGTGATCCGGACATGACGAATATGATTATTCAGACTTATGGATTTTTACCTGGATACCATATGAATAAGCAGCACTGGATCACGATTTTACTGGATGGTTCTATCAGTGAGGCTAAGACACTGGACTTTTTGGATATGAGCTATGACCTGATTGACGGAGCAGGCAGAAAAGAAGAAAATGTAAGTGGATTACAGTGATTTTTGAGCAAAAGGAAAACCGGGGATTTTACTCCTCGGTTTTCTGGCTGTTGTGCTTCAGTCTTCAACTTGAAAAATATCTTCTACAGGCACTTTCAGGTAATGTGCCAGCCGGATTGCAATCTCAAGAGAGGGATTTCGTTCTCCACGTTCGATGTGGCCTATCGTCTGGCTGCAGGAACCTATGGCTTCAGCCAAATCTGCTTGAATGAGATTCCGTTCTTCACGAATATCTTTTAATGTATTATTGATTGCCATTCAATCACTTCCTTTGCTTATTGTTATCAGTAGGATCATGAACCTGCTGTTGAAATCTAATGAAATCCTGGAATTTCTGCACCTTTGCATTTCCCGATTACTTTTCCAAAAATCTTAAAAGAGTCAGATTCCAAAACCTGGATAGGACGATATTTTTGATTTAAAGAGATCAGATAAACACCATCTGGCTCATCGTGTAATTCCTTGATGTAAGTATTGCCGTTGAGATAGAAGATTCCAATTTCACCATTAGCAAGAGAATCTTTTTTCTGAATCCATGCAACATCGTCTGTATGATAAAGTGGCTCCATACTATCACCAGAGATCCGCACACCAAAGTCAGTCTGCTCAGGAGCAAGATGTCCTACGTCATAGGTTTCTTTTACAGAATCTTCCAGGTAATTTCCAGTACCAGCAGAAACTGGTTCCCAGGTAATTTCTACCGGATGATGGAATGGGATAATCTTTGCAGACAGTGGAGAAAACTTTTTAGAAGCTTTCAAAATATCAGCAAATTCAATCAATTTATTTCTGCCTTCTTCATTCAATCCACTCATAATGTTATATGGATTTTCTCCAAAGAAGGATTCATATATATCTTCGATATCAAGTAACTGGCAAAGTGTCAGGAAAACATGTAAAGCGGGTTCTCGTGCATTGTTCTCCCATTTGGAGAGTGCTTTTGTAGTGACCTGAATACCTTCCTGAGAAAGCAGGTTTACCAGATCTGATTGAGAGTATCCTTTCTTTTTTCTATTTTCTGCTAATATTTCCCCGAAATCACGCATTTGTTCGCCTCATTTCTATTTGAATTTTCTATATGCATTATACCGTATGTTAGAAATAAAATCAACAATAATCTCCGAAATGGAGAAAATACAATCAAGATGTTACTTAACCATCTCCGAAATGTCGATATATACTAAACATACAGAAATTGATAAGACATCATGTTGAAGGAAGCAGCTGGGAGGTGAAAAGTTTGAGTGAGCGTGTGATCCTGCATAGTGATATGAACTGTTTTGTGTGACTTGAAAGTCACTACATTTATTGTCTTACCGTAAGGTGTAAGACCTGCTGTTCCGTCAGTTGAGT
>NZ_JADNDC010000055.1:0-19107 GCF_015551645.1 Ruminococcus sp. D54t1_190329_F1 | reverse complement strand
GATCTCTTTCATGGTCTGACGCATGCTTTTTATCCCATAGAGATACTGAATGAATGGTATCTTTATCAGCATGACGGTATCCATACTGGGACGACCGTTATCCGGACAGTATTTTTCGTCATCATAAAAAACACCGCCCTTCTGATATTCATTATAGCAGAAAAGCGGTTCCAACAATAGCAAAACCCTGCAAAAGCAGGGCTTTGTCTACAGTCTGAAATCCTCGCCAGAGAGTGGGGATTTTTTTCTGTATAAACAAGTATTAAATGGAATAAAAAAGACAGGCCGCAGCGGACCTGTCTTTTTGAAACTTCAGATGACAGAGAATCAGCAGATGCCCTGAGCTTTCATAGCATCTACAACTTTCTCAAATCCGGCGATGTTAGCACCGGCAACATAGTTGTCTTTCATACCATAACGCTTAGCAGCGTCATCTGCTTTGTGGAAGATGTCTACCATGATTCCATGAAGCTTCGCATCAACTTCCTCTGCTGTCCAGGAAAGTCTCATGGAGTTCTGGCTCATCTCAAGAGCAGAAGTAGCAACACCACCAGCGTTAGCTGCTTTACCAGGCATGAACAGAACACCGTTCTCCTGGAGATAAGTTGTAGCATCAAGAGTAGTAGGCATGTTCGCACCCTCAACTACATATTTGCAGCCGTTTGCAACAAGTGTCTTAGCACCATCAAGAGCAAGCTCGTTCTGGGTAGCACATGGAAGGTATACATCACATTTGATGTTCCAGATTCCGGTACCTTCTGTGTAAGAAGCACCCTCAACACGGTCTGCGTACTCTTTGATACGTCCACGTTTTACTTCTTTGATATCTTTCACAATGTCAAGCTTGATTCCTTCCGGATCATAAATATATCCGTTGGAGTCACACATAGCAACAACCTTGCCGCCAAGCTGCTGAGCTTTCTCTACAGCATAGATTGCAACGTTTCCGGATCCTGTTACGATGAATGTCTTTCCATCAATAGAATCGTTATGTGCTTTCATGATCTCATCAAGCATATAAACAACACCATATCCGGTAGCCTGTGTACGGATCAGAGATCCGCCGTAGGTAAGTCCTTTACCTGTGAGAACACCCTCGTATAATCCGCGGATTCTCTTATACTGTCCGAATAAATAACCGATCTCACGTCCGCCTACACCGATATCACCAGCCGGAACATCAGTGTCAGCACCGATATATTTGGAAAGCTCTGTCATGAAGCTCTGGCAGAATGCCATAACCTCTCTGTCAGATTTGCCTTTCGGGTCAAAGTTGGAACCACCTTTACCACCACCGATTGGAAGTCCGGTAAGGGAGTTCTTAAATGTCTGCTCAAATCCAAGGAATTTTAAGATACCCTGGTTTACTGACGGATGGAAACGGAGACCACCCTTATAAGGTCCGATAGCGCTGTTAAACTGTACACGATATCCTTTGTTTACCTGAACAACGCCCTTGTCATCTACCCACGGAACGCGGAAGGAAATGATTCTTTCCGGCTCTACAAGACGCTCCAGAAGGGACATGCTGCGGTATTCTTCTTCATTTTTGTCAATTACGACCTTCAGGGAATCCAGAACTTCCTTTACTGCCTGGTGAAATTCAGGCTCACCTGGATTCTGTGCTACGACTCTTTCGTATACTTCTTCTGTGTAAGACATTGTAATTCCTCCTCATCCAGATAGGTGTAAAATTTTTTAACGACGCTATTATACACTAAAGTGCTAAAAATGAAAAGAGTTTTTTTCATATTTCCAAAAATTTCATTAAGGCTTGCGAAAATGAGCCAAATATGAGATGATAGATAGCAAGAAATACATTATGCCGGAGCAGGAAAAAGGCAGATATAGATTTTTTCCCATACTAGATATGCCGGACATAAGTAGTAAGATGAGGAGTGAAATAAATGAAAACATTCGAGAAGTCCAGTAAACTGGATAACGTACTTTATGATGTGCGAGGACCGGTAGTGGATGAAGCGGCCAGAATGGAAGAGGATGGAATGGAGATCCTGAAGCTGAATATCGGCAATCCATATCCATTTGGATTTTCCGCACCGCAGGAAGTAATTCTGGACATGCTGAGCAATATTCGTACCTCTCAGGGATATTCAGATTCCAAGGGAATCTTTTCCGCAAGAAAGGCCATTATGCAGTATGCCCAGCTTCGAGGAATTCCAGGGGTTACCATGAGTGATATCTATACAGGTAATGGTGTCAGTGAGCTGATCAATCTCTGTATGCAGGCACTTCTGGATAACGGGGATGAGATTCTGATCCCTGCACCGGATTATCCTTTGTGGACAGCTACTGCGACTCTGGCAGGTGGAAATGTAGTTCATTATATTTGTGATGAGCAGTCTGAATGGTATCCGGACATTGATGATATTAAGAGCAAGATCACAGACAAGACCAAAGCGATTGTTATTATTAATCCGAATAACCCTACAGGAGCAGTTTATCCAAAGGAGATCCTGGAGCAGATCGTGCAGATCGCAAGAGAGCATGAGCTGATCATTTTTTCAGATGAGATATACGACCGTCTGATCATGGACGGCTATAAGCATACTTCTATTGCATCCCTTGCACCAGACGTATTCTGCGTTACTTTTTCCGGGCTTTCCAAGTCCCATATGATCGCGGGCTTCCGTATTGGATGGATGATCTTAAGTGGTGCCAAGAATAAGGCGAAGGGGTATATTGAGGGTATTAACATGCTTTCCTCTATGCGCCTTTGTTCCAATGTTCCGGCCCAGTCCATTGTACAGACTGCACTTGGCGGATACCAGAGTGTAAATGAGTACATTCAGCCAGGCGGAAGAGTTTATGAGCAGAGAGATTTTATCTACAAGGCACTTAATGACATTCCGGGAATCACAGCCGTAAAGCCCAAGGCTGCGTTCTATATTTTTCCGAAGATCGATACAGAAAAATTCAATATTCACAATGACGAGCAGTTTGCTCTTGATTTCTTACATGAGAAACAGGTGCTTCTGGTGCCGGGCAAGGGCTTTAACTGGAATTGTCCTGACCACTTCCGCGTAGTATATCTGCCGAATGTGCGTCAGCTGGAGAAGGCTATGGACAAGCTGAAGGATTTCTTGTCCACCTATAAACAGCGATAAGAAGATAATAAAACAATGGCAGTCACAGATTATCCATTTACAATGCCGGAGCAGAAGCATCCGCTTCTGACTCTGACAGCATTAATAATTGAGGGAGGAACGGATTATCGGACGGATTAAAAAGAAAGGAGTTTATTTGAATGGCAGGATTTAAGATGAAAGTAACACCGGAAATAGAGAACCTGACGGAGGTTTGCAAGGAGCATTCCAGCCTGGATCTGTCTCTTTATCAGAAGTATGATGTTAAGCGAGGGCTTCGTGACATCAATGGTAAGGGCGTTCTGGCAGGTCTGACGCAGATTTCCAATGTATGCGCCACGAAGGTGGTTGACGGCAAGGAAGTGCCCTGTGCGGGCAGTCTTTCCTACAGGGGATATGACATCAAGGAGTTGACCAGGGGATTTATTGAAGATGACAGATACGGCTTCGAAGAAACTACCTATCTTTTACTGTTCGGCAAGCTTCCGAATGGGGAGGAACTGGAGGATTTTACCAAGCTTCTGGCGAACCAGCGCTCCCTTCCTACGAATTTCGTAAGGGATGTTATCATGAAAGCACCGTCCAAGGACATTATGAATGCCCTGTCCAGAAGTGTGCTTACACTTTATTGCTATGACAAGGAGCCAGATGATATTTCCCTTCCGAATGTACTGAGACAGTGCCTGAATCTGATCAGTGTATTTCCTCTTTTATCTGTTTATGGATATCAGGCTTACAATCACTATGTATGCGGCAAGAGCCTTTATATTCACAATCCGAAGAAAGAGCTTTCCACAGCGGAGAATATCCTCCGTATGCTTCGCCCGGATAAGAAATATTCCCATCTGGAGGCGAAGATCCTGGATCTTGCCCTGATCCTTCATATGGAGCATGGCGGTGGTAACAACTCTACATTTACTACACACGTTGTTTCCTCATCAGGTACAGATACCTATTCTGCCATCGCAGCTGCTCTTGGTTCTCTGAAGGGACCGAAGCACGGCGGTGCCAATATTAAGGTTGTAAGTATGTTCCAGGATTTGAAGAAGAATGTGAAGGATATTTCTGACGAAGAGGAAGTAAGAGAGTATCTGAAGAAACTGCTTCACAAAGAAGCTTTTGATAAGAGAGGTCTTATTTATGGTATGGGACACGCGATCTATTCGGTATCGGATCCCCGTGCCCAGGTACTGAAAGGCTTTGTTGAGACTTTGGCCAGAGAAAAAGGCCGTATGAAAGAATACAATCTCTACGCGATGGTAGAGCAAATGGCTCCGGAGGTTATCGCCGAGGAACGCCATATTTACAAGGGTGTCAGCGCAAACGTGGATTTTTACAGCGGTTTTGTTTACAGCATGCTGGATCTGCCTCTTGAGCTGTATACACCGATTTTTGCAGTGGCACGTATTGTGGGCTGGAGCGCCCACCGAATGGAAGAGCTGATCAATACAGACAAGATCATCCGTCCGGCTTACAAGAACGTTCTGGCTCCGGCTGTATACGTACCGCTTAAGGAGCGTGAATAAGAATGACAGTGAAGCATCAGTCTTCCCTGGTCCTGGAAGGCGGGGGAAGCAGGGGAGTATTTACAGCAGGGGTTCTGGATTATCTTATGGAAAAAGAGGTGAAATTCCCATATGTGGTGGGTGTTTCCGCTGGTTCCTGCAATGCTCTTGATTATGTATCCTGGCAGCCTGGAAGAACCAGAGACTGCATGATCATAGAGGATAAGGCAAACAGCTATATTGCTACTAAGGAAGCTCTTAAGAAGCATGAGCTTTTTGACATGGATATGCTGTTTGACAAATATCCAAATGAATTGTTTCCGTTTGATTTTGATACTTTTTTTCAGTCAGATACGGAGTGTGAGATGGTAGTGACAAACTGCCAGACTGGTGATGCGGAATATATGACTGAGAAGCATGACAGACGTCGCCTGATGGATATTGGAAGGGCTTCTTCCAGTATTCCCGTTGTAAGTCCCATGGTAGAGATTGACGGTGTTCCTTATCTGGATGGCGGCATTGCAGATTCGATTCCCCTGATCCATGCCATGGAGAAGGGATATCGAAAGAACGTGGTGATCCTTACCCGAAATATGGGTTACCGCAAGAAGAAACCGGGAAAGAGCACTCCGCTTTATGTGGCTGCATTTCGGCATTATCCGGAATTTTTGAACACTTTATATAATCGTTACCGCAGCTACAACCGGACTTTGGAGCTTCTGGAAAAATGGGAGAGGGAGGGACATATTTTTGTCATCCGCCCGGAAATGCCAACTGTGGGGCGTGCGGAGGCGAACAAAGAGAAGCTAATGGCGTTTTATCAGCATGGTTATGATGTGATGAAAGACCATTATGAGGAACTGCAGGCGTACTTAAGTAGGTGACGGGATCCTGACAGAATCTCTTGGGAAACAGGCGCGAAATCATGTGAATACATGATTTCTGTGCATTGCAAAGCGTGTTGCCGGAGTCTGTTTGAAAAATCATCCCCGCAATCTGCATTACCATAGAAAATAAAAGAATTAAAGGATGTAACAGAATGTTTGAACGCTTTTTTCCAGATGAATATCTGGATTCAGCATATGTAGTCAACTATGAAAAACTATACCAGGAGGGATACAGGGGGATTTTGTTTGATATCGACAATACCCTGGTTCCTCATGGGGCACCGGCAGATCCGGAAGCTGTCCGGCTTTTTCAGAAGCTTCGTGACATTGGCTTTTCCTGCTGTCTGGTGTCAAACAACAGGAAAAAAAGGGTAGAACCCTTTGCCGCTTCAGTAGGCGCTCAGTTTATTGAAATGGCTGCCAAGCCGTCCAGAAAAGGCTATGAAAGAGCCATGGAAAGACTTGGAACGAACACAGGGAATACGGTCTTTATCGGAGACCAGCTTTTTACCGATATATGGGGGGCTAAGAATGCTGGCCTTCGCAATATTCTGGTAAAGCCGATCAATCCCAAGGAAGAGATCCAGATCGTGCTGAAGCGCTATCTGGAGAAAATTGTATTACATTTTTATACCAAGGAGGAGAAGAATTCATGAACCATATTGTGGTGATCGGATTTATGGGTTCTGGCAAGACAAGAGTGGGGAAACGTCTGTCCAGTGACCTGGGGCTGACATTTGTGGATGTGGACAAGGTGATTGCTAAGAAGATGAACATGTCCGTAAAGGAGATTTTACAGAAATTTGGAGAGCCATATTACCGTGCTCTGGAAACTATGACTGTGAAAGCTCTGATTGAAGATAAAGAAAGAAAAGTGATTTCTCTTGGCGCAGGTCTTCCGGTTCAGGAGCAGAATGAGCAGTATATTAAGCAGCTGGGTACAGTTGTTTACCTGAAGGGGTCTGCTGAGACTCTCCGCAAGAGACTTGAGGGAAATAGCAATCCTCTTCTGGAAGGCGAAAATCAGGATGAAAAGATCAAAAAGCTTCTGAAACAGCGTGATCCGATTTATCATAAATTTGCAGATATTGAAGTTGTGACAGGAGTGAAGCCTTTTGAGGAACTAATCAAGGAAATTGAAGGACAGCTTCCGTGAATACAAAAGTATTTTGCCATAATATATGGGAAAAACAGGAAAATTTGGCTGCATATGAAAAAAAGTAGTTGAAAAAATGGTACATATATAATAAAATATTTCTAGTCATAAGCACTATAAGGAGGAAAAATTAATTATGATTTCAGCAGGTGATTTCAGAAACGGTGTCACAGTAGAAATTGATGGCAACGTTTGTCAGATCGTAGAATTCCAGCACGTTAAACCGGGTAAGGGAGCTGCTTTCGTTAGAACCAAATACAAAAATATTATTACAGGATCCGTGTTAGAGAAATCTTTCCGTCCTACAGAGAAATTCCCTACAGCACGTATCGAGCGTGTTGATATGCAGTATCTCTACAGCGATGGCGGATTATATTACTTCATGAACGTAGAGACATTTGACCAGGTTGGTCTTACAGAAGAGCAGGTTGGCGATTCTCTTAAATTTGTAAAAGAGAATGAGATGGTTAAGATCTGTTCTCACAATGGCAATGTATTCGCTATTGAGCCTCCGTTATTCGTTGAACTTGTAGTTACAGAGACAGAGCCAGGATTCGCTGGAAATACAGCTCAGGGTGCTACCAAACCGGCTATCGTTGAGACAGGAGCACAGGTTATGGTTCCGCTGTTCGTTAACCAGGGCGACAAGCTGAAAATTGACACCAGAACAGGCGAGTACCTGTCACGAGTATAAATAAATAACTGCGGAGCAGTTATTTATTTATGAGCAAGTAGCGGATGCGGATTGCGAATATCCGCTAGAATAACTGCGGAACAGTTATTTATTTATGAGCAAGTAGCGGAAGCGGATTGCGAATATCCGTTCTAAATCGCATAAGCTGTTTATTTATGTGCCATCGGCGTATGCCGGTGGCACATTTTGTTAATTTCAGACACATTTTATAAATTATTGTATACCAAAAATAAGGAGGAGCACAAATGGAATATACAACACTTGGAAAAACTGGTCTTAAGATTTCCCGTATGGGATTTGGCGGAATCCCCATCCAGAGAATTGACGCGGAAGGTACTAAGAAATTAATGCAGCAGCTGGCAGAAGAGGGGGTAAATTATATCGATACAGCCAGAGGCTACACGGTCAGCGAGGAGTATCTTGGTTATGCCCTTGAAGGAATTCGTGACAAATTTGTGATTGCCACCAAGAGTATGGCAAGAACCAGAGAAGCCATGGCAGCAGACATTGAGAAGAGCCTTGGCAATCTTCGAACCAATCACATTGACCTGTATCAGGTACATAACCCAAGCATGGAACAGCTGGACACTGTTATAGGTGAGGGCGGTGCCTTGGAGGCTTTATTGGAGGCGAAAGCAGCCGGTAAAATTGGTCATATCGGTCTGACTGCACATTCTACAGCTGTTTTTGAGCGCGCACTGAATCTGGACTGGGTGGAGACAATTATGTTTCCATATAATATCGTAGAAAACCAGGGCGACGAGCTGATCCGCAAATGTCAGGAGAAAAATGTGGGCTTTATTGCCATGAAGCCATTAGCAGGTGGTGCAATTGAGAATGGCAGTCTTGCACTTCGTTATGTCTGTTCTAACCAGGCTGTTACTGTGGTAATCCCGGGAATGGCAGAAGTATCTGAACTGGAAGAGAACATTAAGGCATGCTCTGACACAGCACCTCTTACAGAGGCAGAGCTTGCAGAAATGGAACAGATCCGCCATCAGCTGGGCACCAATTTCTGCCGTCGCTGCAATTACTGTGCGCCATGTACGGTTGGAATCAGCATCCCAAGCGCATTCCTTTTCGCAGGATATCTGGAACGCTACAATCTGGCTGACTGGGCGAAAGACCGCTACGGCAGCATGGCAGTGAAAGCTTCTGCATGTGTGGGATGCGGCAAGTGCGAGACAAGATGCCCATATCATCTGCCAATCCGGGAAATGCTGAAGAAGGTTGCAGAAGAATTTGGAGAATAATAAAAACTGCCCTGTGCGTCTTCAATGGTTTTTCAGATAATTTTGCAAAAAAAAGAAAAAATGTATTGACTCTATAGTAACTATATAGTTTACTATAAAGAAGCCTTAAGAAAACCTTATAGCAACTACAAAGTTGCGGATAAGAAAAATAAGCGATACTGGCCACGGAGTGAACAGTATCGAATACACGAAAACAGGATCTGATCAAGGAGGATTATGATGAAAAAACTGGTGGTTATGGGATTAGCAATGGCAATGACAGCGGCTATGGTAAATGGTGTATGTACTCAGCCGGTACAGGCAGCTGATGGAGAAGGACTGAAGGTAGCACTTTTACTTTCCGGAGCAGCAAATGACCAGGGCTGGAATCAGACAGCATACGAAGGAACACAGAAAGCCTGTGAGAAATACGGATACGAGCTGGCTTACACAGAGAACCTGGAAGTTGCTGATATTTCCGCTGCTTTTGCTGACTATGCAAGTGCAGGTTATGATGTGGTAATCGGTCACGGATATGAGTTCGGTGATCCTGCACTGGAAGTTGCAGAGACCTACCCAGACACCAAATTCATCTGCACAGAGGCTGACGCTTCCGCTGACAACGTAGCTTCCTACGTTATGGCATGTGAGCAGACCGCTTATGTAGAAGGAATCATTGCTGCTTCTACTTCTGAGTCTGGTAAGCTTGGCGCCATTGGACCGATCCCTGGAGATTCCCTTGTAAAGATCATTAACGGATATGAAGACGGAGCGAAATCCGTAAATCCTGATATCGAAGTTCAGACAGCCTGGACAAACTCTTTTGTTGATACACAGCTTGCACAGGAAGCTGCAAAAGCTATGATCGACAATGGCGTAGACGTAATCAAGCATTGTGCAAATGCTTGCGGAAACGGTGCAATGACAGCAGCTGTTGAGGCTGGAATCTGGTGCCAGGGCGATTCTTACGATCAGAGCTCTTTAGCACCTGACAATATTCTTGATTCTGCAATTTACAATCTTGATGTTGTAATTGATACTGCCCTTGGCAGCGTTGCAGACGGAAGCTTTGAGGGAGATGTTTACAACCTTGGTATGGCAGATGGCGCAGTAGAAGTTCTCCTTTCCGACAATCTTTCCGATGATGTGAAAGCAACTGCACAGGATGCAATTGATAAGATCGTTTCCGGCGAGCTTGAAGTTGAGCGCGACTACACAATGAGACAGTAAGAAATCGGATTTGTAACCGCGGATTGAGATATCTGTTTTTATAAAAATGGCTCGCAATCTGAAATCCGGCAACTGATTGTTCAAAGACAAATGAAGCTGAAATGGAGGAAAGTTATCAATCAGTCAGTGGAGATAACCTTCCGAAGTTTCAGCTTTTTAAAACACTTTAATTATACGAGAAAAAGGAGAAAACCATGTCTCTTCTTCAAATGAAACATATCTGTAAATCATTTTCCGGCGTATATGCAAATGAGGATATCAACCTGACAGTAGAAAAAGGTGAGATCCATGCTCTCCTCGGTGAGAACGGAGCCGGAAAGACCACACTTGTTAATATTATATTTGGTCTGTACACTGCAGACAGCGGTGAAATTTTGTGGAAAGACAAGCCAGCGGATTTTGCCTCTCCAAGGGAAGCTATCGATGCAGGCATTGGAATGGTCCAGCAGCATTTTTCCCTGGTAAATAAAATGACAGTTCTGGATAACATTGTCCTGAATCTGAAGGACAACTCCTTTTTCCTGGACAGAGCTGCTGCAAAAAAGAAGCTGACTGATCTGGCAGAAAAATACGGACTCTACGTGAACCCGGATGCTGTGATCAGTGATCTGTCAGTGGGAGAACAGCAGCGCGTGGAAATCCTGAAAGCATTATACAGAAATGTAGAACTTCTGATTCTGGATGAGCCTACTGGCGTACTCACCCCTCAGGAAACCACACAGTTTTTCGATGTTCTCCGCAATCTGAAAAAAGAAGGCTATGGAATCATTATCATCACCCATCGTATGAGCGAGATTATGGCAATCAGTGACAAGGTTACCATTCTTCGGGATGGCAGACAGGTGGCAGATCTTGTGACTGCAGACACCAATCCGGAAGAGCTGTCTGCCTATATGATCGGACGAGAGCTGAATGATGACTATCATATAGAAGGTTCTCCCAAAAAAGATATTATGCTGGAATTGAAAAATGTGTCCAATCATCACAGAAAACACAGCCGTCATAAGCTTGAGAATATCAGCCTTACCATTCACAAGGGAGAAATCCTTGGAATTGCCGGTGTGGAAGGAAACGGACAGAAAGAGCTTGCAGAGGTGATCACCGGAATCCAGAAAACCGGTGAGGGCGAAATTCTTCTGGACGGACAGAATCTGGCAGGAATCAATATCCGCGGACGTTATGAAGCAGGTGTTTCCTATATTTCAGAGGACAGATTGTCAGACAGTCTGATCACCGGAATGAACATTTCAGAAAACCTTGTTCTCCGGGAATATGGGAAGCCTCCATTTGCAAACCATTCTATTATAAACAAAGCAGCTATTCGTAAAAATGCAGCAGAAAAAATGAAACAATATCAGGTGCGCGCATCCGGAAAGTCGGGGATTGATACGCTTGTAAAGCTTTTGTCAGGCGGAAACCAGCAGAAGCTGATCATAGCCAGAGAGCTGAACGATCATGCAAAAGTGATCGTGGCAAGCCAGCCTACCAGAGGTCTTGACATCGGTGCTACAGAATTTGTCCGTCAGCAGCTTATTGATCAGAGAAATGCAGGAAAAGGTGTTATGCTGATCTCTGCAGACCTGGAAGAAATTATGGCGTTAAGTGACAGGATCGCAGTGCTTTTTGGTGGAAAAATCGTGGGAATCCTGAATAGAGAAGAAGCTACTGTACAGAAAATCGGCCTTCTCATGGGCGGAATTTCAGAAGAGGAGGCAAGATAATGGAGAAGGAAAAAAGAACAAGAGGGATTACAGATGTACTTCTGATTCTTGTGATTACAATTCTGGCAGGTACGGTTTTGATCCTTGCATGCGGCGCAAGCCCGATGGAAGCATACGGTCTTTTCTTCCGTGGAATCTTTGGAACACCTGCAGGATTTGCAGAAATTTTTGTAAAAGCATGCCCGCTGATCCTTACAGGTCTTGGCTGCGCAGTAGCATATCGTACCGGCTTTTTCAACATTGGTGCAGAAGGACAGTTTTATGTAGGGGCAATGGCAACTACCATGGTAGCTCTGAACTGGACGGCTGTTCCTGGAATACCAAGAATTATCCTTTCCCTGGTAATCGGATTTCTGGCAGGTGGCGTGTGGGCGCTGATCGCAGCAGTGTGCAAAGCGAAATTCAATATTTCCGAAATTATTGTCACTATCATGCTGAACTATATTGCAATTAATTTTCTTGGCTATGCAGTCCGTTCTTTTTTGATGGACCCGGCTGGAAATGTTCCACAGTCTGCGAAAATTGACAAAACCGTACAGCTTGGAACCCTGATCCGGGCAACCCGTTTTCATGCAGGCATTCTGATCGCAATCATCTGTGTACTTGTAGTGTGGTTTTTCCTGGAAAAAACAACTATGGGATACGAATTGAAGGCAGTTGGGTTGAACAAACGTGGAAGTACCTGCAACGGTATTTCTGTTATGAAAAATATTGTGCTTTCTGCCTTTTTAAGCGGCGGACTTTCCGCAGTGGCAGGCGGAATCGAGGTCCTTGCCATTCAGAAAAAGCTTCTGGAAGGAATCTCCTCAAACTGTGGCTATACAGCTGTTTTGATCGCACTTGTGGCATTTAATAATCCTATTGGCGTATTCTTTGTGGCAGTGCTTTATGCAGCAATGCAGGTAGGTGCAAGCTCTATGCAAAGACAGCTTGGAGTACCGTCTGCGATCGTTAACATTTTGATCGGTCTGGTTGTTGTTTTGATCCTGGGAAGAGAACTGTTTCATTTCAAAAAGAAACAGGCAAAAGTTGGAAAAGGAGGAAATGCGTAATGCTTCAGCAGATTTTCAGTTTAAGCTTTATGACGGCTTTTCTGGCCGCAGCAGTTCGTCTGGCAGTGCCGCTTATGTATGGCGGAATTGGTGAGACCATTGCGGAAAAATCCGGTATTCTGAATATCGGAATGGAAGGTGTTATGCTCAGCGGTGCATTTTTTTCCTTTGCAGGTGCCTGGTATTCCGGCAATCTGTTTGTGGGACTTTTGTGCGGTATGGCAGGAGGACTTATAGTCAGTCTGCTTCATGGACTTCTTTCCATTACGCTGATTCAGAACCAGTCTGTATCCGGTCTTGCCATCAACATGCTTATGCTTGGCGTCACCAGCTTTTTGTTTAAATTAATGTCAAATGGACAGGGCTATCAGCAGATCGAGACCTTCCCAAACATTGCCATTCCAGGCTTGTCAAAGATTCCGCTGATCGGAGATGCATTTTTTAACTGCGATTTCCTGACCTATATCCTTTATGTGCTCCTGATCCTGACCTGGATTTTTTACAAAAAAACCAATCTTGGACTGTCCTTTATGGCAGTAGGAGAGCACCCACGTGCAGCAGAATCCGCAGGTATCCAGGTGAAAAAATACCGCTGGATCGTGATGGTGTTCAACGGAATTCTTGGAGGAATCGGCGGTGCATATCTGGTACTGGTACAGCTTGGCGTTTTTACAGAAAATATGATTTCCGGCCGTGGCTATATCGCTCTTGCAACTGTTATTCTTGGACGATACACACCTTTTGGAATGTTTGGAGCAGCTCTTTTGTTCGGAGCAGCCAATGCCCTGCAGATTCGTCTCCAGACCATCGGCGTATCCATTTCCCCGTTCCTTCTGGCAATTTTGCCATATGCGCTGACCCTTATTGCAATGCTTGGGGCTGCCGGAAAGAACAGTGAACCAGAAGCTCTTGCTAAGCCGTATGTAAAAGGCTCAAGATAGGAGTATATATGGCAAATAAAGAGTATCTGAATGTAAACGAGCTGGCGACCTTATTCGGATTGAACGTGCAGACCCTGCATTATTATGACAAAATCGGAATTCTGAAGCCCAGCTACAGAGACCCGAAAAACGGATATCGGAAATATCGTTTTGATCAGACTTATAAGCTTGCCTCCATCCGCTATATGCGAAAACTGGGCTATTCCATTGAGGCAGTCCGGGATTTTCAGGACACGAAAAGCCCTGATGAGGCGCTTAAAAGACTGAAGGAGCGTTCCGTGGCCATTCATGCCCAGTGGGAAGAGATGATGCGGATTGACCATGCGATTTTGCGAAAAATACAGTTTATTGAAGACTCGAAAGATGGAATTGATTACGAAAACATTCAGGTGGTGAAATATCCGGAGCGAAAATATATTCCCATTGGAGCAGAAGAGGAGCTTTATGCAGGCGAATCATTCTACTTTTATCCAACCATTGTATTTTATGGGGAAAATAGCAAGGAATTTGGAGCGCTTCTTACAGATGCCGTTCCAGAGGAAAATGCGGAGATACGCACGATTCCTGCAGAAACCTATGTTGTGGGGTATCACAAAGGGGCATATGAAGAGATTCAGGACAGCTTTAAAAGGATAAAGGAATGGGGACGGAATCTGAATCTGGAGGATACCATTCTGGCGCTGAATATCATCGACCAGTTTGTGGAACAGGATAATGATAATTATTCTACCAGGATCGAGGTCAGGATTGCAGATACAAAATAGAGGAAAAGCGATGCGAGAAAGAGAAAAAATGCAATGATTAAGAATGTGAGGGACAAAAAATGGCAGTAAAGATTTACCACGGAGATATTTTGTTTACACCGTCAGCAGACAGGTTAGAGATTCACGAAAACAGTTATATAATTGTAGAAGATGGAGTGGTTTCACAGATCTGTGAAAAGATTCCGGAGCAGTATCAGGGCGCAGAGGTTGTAGATTACGGCGATAAGCTGATCATTCCGGCTTTTTCCGATCTTCATGTACACGGAGCACAGTATGTACAGCGTGGAATTGGTATGGACTGTCTGCTTTCCGACTGGCTGAATCATTATACATTTCCGCAGGAATCCCGTTTCCAGAATATGGAATATGCGAAAAACTGCTACGATGCATTTGTAGATGATATGCTCCGTCATGGTACTTTCCATGCCAATGTTTTTGCAACCATTCACCGTGAGGCCACAAACTATCTCTTTGATAAAATGGAAGAGAAAGGCATGTATGGTTATGTGGGAAAGGTGAACATGGACTGCAATTCTCCGGAATTTCTCACCGAGACCACAGAGGATTCCCTGAAGGAAACAGAGAAGTATCTGGCAGAACATGAGGGCAGCAAAAAGGTGAAAACCATTCTGGCTCCCCGTTTTGCCCCGACCTGCAGCAAGCCGCTGATCGATGGTCTTGGCAAGCTGGCAGCAAAATATCATTGTGGTGTGCACACTCATCTGGTAGAGTCTCTGTGGGAGGCACAGGAAGCTCTGAATCTGTTTCCGGGCTATAGTTCTGACGCAGAAATTTATGAGCGCGCAGGTCTGATGGATCACGGTCCGTCTATTTTCGCCCATGTTATTTTCCCAACTGAGGAAGATAAGCGGATTCTGAAAAAACATGGAAGCTTTTCTGTTCACTGCCCGGATGCCACTGTGAATATTATTGCAGGAATTATGCCGCTGCAGCATATGGAGGCTGAGGGACTGAAAATTGCCATGGGAACTGACATTGCCGGTGGCCATGGAATCGGCATCTACCGCCAGGTTGCAAGAGCCGTGCAGTTATCCAAGCTGAAAGAATTCTACGAGCCACAGGAGAGTAAGACCATTACCATTACACAGGCATTCTACCATGCAACCAAAGAGTCTGGAAGTGTATTCGGTAAGGTTGGTTCTTTCGAAAAAGGGTATGCGTTTAATGCTCTTGTGATTGATAATATGGAAGATCCATGGACAAAAATGACGGCAGAGGAGAAACTGGAGCGTTTCTGCTACATCGGAGATGACCGGAATATTAAGGCCAGATATATTGATGGGGAGCTGTTGGAGCAGGAATTTTAGAAATTTGCTATTTAGTGTGTTGGGAGGGTGAAAAGTTTTCAGGAGGGACGCATTTGGACAATGTGTATTACTCACTCGCCGGCGCAACGCTCCAGCGAACTAATCGCTAACTGCGACTAATGCGTTCGGGAAAGCCCTCACGCATAAGTCTTCGTAAGCGCTGGATTTCGCTTACGCTAAGAGCGCGCCTGAAATGGCTCGCTGGAGTAATACACACTGCCCAAATGCTGTGTACTGGCTGGGACTTGCTGGTTAGTAAGAACTTTTAACGAAGGGGGAGTGGGAGTGACTGGCTTCCCTACACTTTCTTGGAAACGATAGATTGGCAAAAAACAATAAAGTTGCGGGATACCAACTACTTCACCCCACCCCCGCTGTTGTCGTTACTGTTTCTTTCTTCCCTTTCCAGCAGCCAGCGATTTTGCAATGTATATTCGCAAGCCGCGTATTTTAGGAGCGGTTTTAGTGGAGGCGAGATCCATGACTTACGGAGACTTAGGCGCGAAGGCTCTCCTGAGCGTCTTAGTCGTAGTTAGTCATTAGCTTGCCGGAACGTTGCGACGCGCGGCGGTGAATATACATTGTGAAATCGCGTCCGGAATAACGACCAACACATTAAATAGTAAAACACCATCTTGACAACTTTGCAAAAAATGCATATAATAATATCTTAGCGAAAGCACAATTACACAAACTTCGTCTGCGCGCCAGCAATACCTATTATATACGATTAGGGCTTGTACTGGTTTCGACGGGGGTTTTGAAGTTGTGGAAGCCATCCGCAGTCTCCCGAACTGCGTAATAACGGGAAATTCTAAATATAAACGCTGACGATCAGTTAGTAATGGCAGCCTAAGTGCTGCCCGTCAGTCCTGTTGCACTCACACTTCAGGAGTCTGGTGTCGACCTTGTGAGAAACCTTGCCGGGTAAGCTTTGCCCCGGTAGATGTATCATGAAGCTACTGAAGCAGTAAGCCTGTCGGTGGGCGTGCTGTGGAGGGAATGTTAATACAGCGACTGTGATGGGAGATGCCGCAAGGGATAGACTTTCGGACGCGGGTTCAATTCCCGCCAGGTCCATAGTGAAAACGCCGTATTTACGGCGTTTTTTCTTTTTCGTGTTGCATAGTTGTGAAATGCGAATTAATTTTATCTGTAAATTTCTTTTGCTCATCGTTGATCACATTTCTGTATACAGCCTTTAGAACGGTATCTGTTTTCCATCCACCTCTTGCCATAATGTACTGATCCGGGATACCAATTGCGTGCATGATCGAAGCAGAGTAATGTCGGAAATCATGAAAACGGAATGGTATAACCATTCCTTCAAATGGAATTATTGATTGCTACAGTGCTGTTACAATATAAGCCTTTTATGTTTGGACTATTAAATTCATAGTCCATTACGTCTATACCGTCCGCGCAGGTCTGGTCTTGTAATTTCTCATATGTGCTCATGTAAACACCTCCCGCTTTAGTATATCTCAATACGTGTACAAAAATCTGTACAGTTGCTTCCACAAAAAGAAAATTGACAAATATTTCGGAGTGACATATAATATATTTAACAAGAGAACCGTTGGTCAGTGCACACCTGACCGCCGGATAAAGCATCAGCTAAAAATAGCGCCTTACTTTACCAGAGCAGGGGCGCTATTTTTTATGCGAAAAAGTAATAACAAGAGTTATGACTGCACAAAACATAATTACAAAAGTAAATAAATCACTGTATGTAACCATCAGCACCAGCCTCCTTTCACAAAAGTGTCCGGCGGCTGACATAACACCCCAACAGTTCCCTGGGTAAATATATTATATTGTCAATGTACATTCTGGCAGATATGCCGATTATTTCCTTTTGCTTTTCACAAATTCAGCAAACTGGCGAATTTCATTCAATTCGTCTTCGGTGTATTCTTTGCCATCAAAATGAGCGGCAAGAGTGGTAAGTTCGTCATTAAGTCCGAGGAGAGTATCAGCAGAAACATTTAAGCAATCAGCAATTTTCTTTATTGTATTTACGTTTGGTTCTCTATTTCCACTCTCATATAGTGAATATGTAGATTTTGCTACGCCAATATTTTCTGCCACTTCTTTCTGGGATAATCCAGATCTTAAGCGAGCTTCTTTTAAATTGTCATTAAAATTGTCACCCATAATTGGAACCTCCTGATAATTCGATTATAGTTGCATATTGAAAAAACTGTCAACAGAAAAGTTTGCAAAATGAAAAGAAAAGTATTGATAAATTTGCAAATAGAAATTATAGTATAATTTCAGTTTGCAAAACGCAAATAAGCGAAAGGAGGAAATGAGATGTTTAGAAATTTAGAAGCGGAACAAGCCAGATTTGGTTATACAAATCAGCAGATGGCAGACAAGTCAATGATGTTTGCAACTGACAACGAACCAAGAGAGAAAGGAGGTGACAACGATCGTAATGACGGTTATTTTTGGTTATCAGTGTCTTCGGTCGATTTGGAATTATCAGTACCTTCTTCAACAGGTGAGCATGTGTCTTGAGTCTGTGAATACTGTTTATGCAGCTCTTCGACAGTTTCTTTTAACTATGACATTTTTCTTGAAATATGTTAAGAGCACATAACTAAGTTCGGCACATAATTACGGTTATGTTCTTAAGCACATAACCGTAAAAACTGGCTGTTCTGTGACACACCAAACGGAGCCCAGGCCAGCGCTATTGTGTACACAATGGTAGAAATGGCAAAAGCCAATGGAGTAAACGTCTATCACTATCTTACCTATCTGCTGGAAAAACTGCCTGATGATTGGATGAGTGATGATGAATTAGAACTTCTGGCGCCATGGAACGAAACTGTCAAAGCTGAGATCGAACGTCGTGCAAACGAATCAAATCAATCATATGTGAATTGTCAAGGTGCTCCGGCTACTGAAAAGTAGTCGGGGATTTTTCTTACAGAGAATATTTAAATAAATATGATGTAAACAAAGACGCATGAGTGTGGAGTGTGTGATTGAGAAATTTCAGAAAAAGTGAAAATCAGTCAGGGCCCCCTTTGGGGAGTCCCTGACTAAATGTAGCTATTCCTCAAATTCCGCAATCACCACATACCCACTAAGCGGTGCCTTTTCCACACTGACAATGGTTCCTTCCTTTGCCTTGATTCTCTGTGAGTTCGGATAGCAGCCGGACATGGCTACAGCAGGCTCAATGATATAGCTGTAGTTCATGTAGGACTGATATTCCGTGATCTGAATCTTATCTCCCGGTTTCACCAGTCCCGGACGCTCCATTTTAAAACTTTCCTGACGCATGTGAATTCCCTCTTTTCAAAAATTGATTTATATTTTACACTGTACTTAGAGCGTGTTTGAAAAATCATTCCCGCAATCTGCACGCCCCACTTTGCGGGAGATTTCACCCGAATTCGGGCGCCGTAGCCCGCTACGGCGCCCTCATCCGAGCGAAATCTCCCACAAATTGTGACGCACATCTTGCAGAAAGCCTTTT
>NZ_JADNDC010000054.1:0-19949 GCF_015551645.1 Ruminococcus sp. D54t1_190329_F1 | reverse complement strand
GAGGCGGATAATATGTTAGAACTTGAAAAGAGAATGCAGGAAGAGCCTTTTGATGTAGAGGTTCAGTATTGTGATCCGGAAGATTGTGAACATGATTGTTTAACATCACCGGATTGGTGCAACACACATGTCACTTCGTTGTGGTAAAGGAGGAAGTTTTATGGAGAAATTAGAAATCAGAATGCAGGAAGAATTATTTGATGTAGAAACCCAGTATTGTGATCCAGATGACTGTTATCACGACTGCAAGCTGAATGTTCCCAACTATTGTAATGAGGTGGTAACATTATATTGGTAGAAATACCAAGAAAATTTAATTGCTGTCCCTGTAGGATTTTCCTACAGGGACACTTTTGCTTTTATACATATTTTCCTGGTGTAATAATTTGGTAAGATTTTGTAAGTATACTAATTCCATAAGAAAGGGGGAAACCGTATGAATATTACATTCTGGGTAACCGAAAGATGCAATTTAGCTTGTAAATACTGCTATGTACATAAGCAGCCTAAAACAATGACATTGGAAACCGCAGAACAGACAATCAAATATTTTACTAATAAATTTGATGAAACTGTTGCAGCAGGAAAACGGATTAATGTGGCTTTACATGGTGGTGAGCCATTACTGAATTTTGATGTTATTCGGTATATTGTAGAAACCTTAAAAGAGCGATATGATGGTCATATCATTTTTACAATGACAACAAATGGAACAGTGTTTGAAAAGGATATTTACGATTTTATAAAGGGTAAGGTACAGATTTCTGTAAGCATTGATGGAAATAGGAAAACAAATGATACAAACCGTATTTATCCAAATGGCGAGTCTTCCTTTGATAAAGTAGTGGAAACCTTAAAGTTTTTAAAAGAGCAAGGTGAATACATTCGGGTCAGAATGACTGTCAATAAGGAAACCCTTCCAGTTATGGCTGAAAATTATATTTATCTGGATCAGATGGATATGGGAGTAGTAACTTTTGCATTAGATGCCGGAGCTGCATGGAACCAACAAGATATGCAGATATATTATGAAAACTACGAAAAAATCATGGACTATATGATAGAAAAAGATAAAAAAGCAGCGCAGTATTTATTATTTAATATTAAAGAGGCAACCTTCAGAAGACGTACTGGCTGTGACGGTGGAACAAATACATTCCATATATCTGCGGATGGTGGAATTTACCCATGTGCATTAGCTGCTGATAAAGTGGATTATTGGCTGGGAGATGTTTGGAAAGGATTGCAACCGGAAAAATTGGAGGCTCTCCATAAGATTAACGAAATTCCAGTGACAGGGTGCGGAGATTGTACATTTAAACAGAATTGTTCCAGTCAGGTATGTAAACTGATTAATAAAGCATATACCGGAGATTACTATACTGTTTCTGCTTTCCAGTGCAATGAAAGAGATATTGTTTATCGGATTTATAAAAAGTACAAATATATATTGGAGGGATTCCATGTATAGTCCAAAAGTGGTAGTTGTAGACTCCGGTGTAGATACACAAAATCAGGAAATCATGGAGCATGTAATTCAGGGATTTTCTTTTCAAAAGAGTGCAGAAGAAGATGGAGTTATTGAAGAGGAAAATTTTGATGATGTTTTTGGTCATGGAACCAACTGCATTGATTGTATCTTACAATTTGCAGAGCAGGCACAATTTTATCCTATAAAAATTGTAAATGAATTAGGAAAAACGACCAGTTCTTTACTGCTTGCTGCGCTGGAAAAGTGCAGGGAACTACCGGTAGATCTTATCTGTTTAAGCCTTTCCGTAACACAAATGCTTAATCCTACTATGGAAAAGGAATTGAGGGATATTTGTAATGACCTGGAAAAACAGGGAAAGATTATCTGTGCTTCGGAATGTAATAATGCAAAGGATACCATACCGGCAATTTATAAAAGTGTGATTGGTGTTGGAGAATTATTACCAGATGCAAAGAAAAAAGTTCTTGTAGACAGGGCGGCAAGCGTTCAGGTTCTGGCGGATATTTGTTGCAGGAAAATCCGGACGATATAATTTTTTTAAGGGAACTTCAAAGGGAAATGCTTATGTGGCAGGTCTTCTGGCCAGAGCTATGCAAACAGCACTGAATATAAAAAGCATACAGGAGGCATTAAACATACTGGAAAAGACAGATGATCCTTTAGAAGAAATTGATTTAGAGTGTGTAGGAAAGCTCCAGACTGATGAAGTGGGACAGATGATTTTGGAAAAAGTACATAGGAGATTGTTAGAGTTTGGCTGCACATCTTCCCTTGACGAAATCAGCAGGTATCCATTTCTTTCCCAAATTACAGGAGTGAATTTCTTTAATTTTTACGATTTTATCAGTGGGATATATAGGGAATTAAAAATTACGAAGTTGGATTATCATACCATAAAAGTAGGTGATGTTTGTACCCTGTATAATCTGGTTGAACATTTGAGAAGGAATGTGTGTTATGAAGAAAAAGAATGTTGTTTTGGAGCAGATACGAAAGTATAAATGGGGTTATCTGTTTGGGATTATATTGGTAGCTATGGACGCTATAGTGACCTATATTTATCCTCAGTTAATTACCAATATTCTGGATAAGGCGGTTCCGGCAAAAGATCCAGGGGCTGTGATTTCCAATGTTGCATATATGGCTATATGCCAGCTTGTATCTATTACAGTAGCATTGGCATTGAGTTATCTGTTTTGCAAAATGTCAAATGGTTTTATTGTTAAAATCAAGTTATTGCTGATACAAGCAATGTTTCAGGTTGATGGGAAGGAAATAGAGAAGAAATCAAATCTATTTATGACCAGCATGAATGCAGATGTTAATAACATAGAAATGTTATCTTCCCGTATGCTTTCTGATCTGCTGATACAAATTGTGACTGTGATTATTACAGCGGTAATTTTAATACAGATTAATCCGGTTATCTTTTGGTTTATGCTTTTGATTTATCCGATTCTTATTGCTATTCAGATTTTCTTTAACAAAAAAATTATGGGGCAGTCCAGAAAAGCAATGGGAAAAATGGATATTGGGAATGGTTTGATTAAGGAATTTGTAAGTAATCTTTACGAGTATCTGGCTTTAAATGGAAGAAATTATTATATAGATAAATTTTGCAGGAATGAAACTTCTTTGCGAAATGAAATCCTAAAGCAAAATATGTTAATGGCCTATAATCGTTCAGTACCGCAGCTCATTAGTACCGCTACTTTTTTGATTGTACTGGCGATCAGTGGTGTTATGGTGATTAACGGACAGGTACAGTTTGGAGAGCTGACAGTGATTATTATGTACACACAAAGAATGTTTAATCCACTGTCCTCAATCATGCTTGTAATTGGACAGTTCCAAAAAGCAAAAGTATCAATGGACCGAATTAATGAGATTGTAGGGTGAAGCAAATGGATATATCAAAAATTGAAATAAAAGATGTAAATTTCAGTTATAAAGAAGTAAAAGTGTATAAAAAAAATTTGAATATGTGTCTTGAGAAGGGCTCTATTTATCTGATTAAAGGGAAAAATGGTTCAGGAAAAAGTACACTGGCTGGTATCCTGTTAAAAATTTGGAATGACTTTTCAGGAACTATACTATTAGATGGGAAAAGCATTACTAATTTTTCCAGGGAAGCACTTGCAGAAACAATAGGGATTTGTTTTCAAAAGCCGCCCATTTTTCGTGACACCATAAGAAATAATATTGCTCTAAACGATCCTATTTCAGTAGAAAAGTATATTTCCTTATTATCATTTTATAAAGATTTGGAAGAAATGGGGCGTACATTAGAGTCGGAACTTATTGATACTGGAAGTGTTTCAGGTGGGCAGGCGCAGAAAATTGGTATTATCCGGACAGTATGTAGGGAACGCTCTGTATATATTTTTGATGAACCGACATCAAACCTGGATAGTGTTTCTAAAAAAGAATTTTATGATATGATAGAACACTTAAAACAGAATAGTATTATTATTTTATTTTCGCATGAAGCGGATGCAGAAAAAAGTGCAGACTTTATTATTGAGTTGTAAAGGAGGGAACCGAGTATGTACATGAGAAGTCCAAATGCAAAAGTTTTAGTACGTGAAGAAAGAGTCGTTTTGTGTAACACTAGAAACGGAGGATTTGTAAAAACCTCAGAGGCTTATTTTCAGTATCTTGAAAAATATCTGGAAGAGAACAATGGGGAGTTTACCATTAAGGAAGAAGATACTGTGGTAAAGAAAAATGCCTATAAGTTATTTCAGGAACTGTGCCGGATTCATTTTTACATTTCGGAAGAACAGATGAAAAATGAGATAACCTATCCGTATCAGATTGTATATCTTTCTTTAACCAACAGGTGTAATCTAAGATGTAAACATTGTGTGGCGTCTGCTTGTATAGAAGAAGTAGACCACATGAATACGGAAAACTGGAAAAAGGCAATTAATCAGGTATTAATTTTAAACCCAAAAGAAATCAACTTAACAGGAGGAGAACCGTTAATTCGTTCTGACTTTTGTGAGATACTGGAATATTTAAGAGGAAATTATAAAGGTGCAATTACCTTGTCTACAAATGCGTTGCTGCTGAATGACCGGCTTATGGAAATCATTAAAAAGAATGTTGATGGTGTTTCCGTCAGTCTTGATGGTTTTGATTCCTATAGCTGCACAAAAGTGCGAGGAGAAGGGATTTATGACCGGGTGATTGCCGGGATCAAAAAATTAAAAGAAGCTGGAATGGAAAAAGTATCTGTTTCCATGTTGGAAACAAAATACACCTATGGACATGATCAGGATTTTTATAAATTATGTGAAGAGTTAGATGTAAAACCATTAATCCGAAGATTTGCTCCTTCAGGAAGAGGAGAAGAGAACCAAAGAGAATTGCTTCCACCAATGGAGTACATAGAGAAATTGGAAAAGCAGCATTTAAGATGTTCATTATGTCAGCCGGGTAAAAAGGAGTTAAATATCAGTGAAAACGGAGATGTATATCCTTGTGCTCCACTTAGCAATTTGGAAAATCTTTTTATGGGAAATCTGTTGGAAACACCGATTATAGAAATTATTGAGAACCCGGCATGGAAAGAGGAATTGGAGAAGTTAAGACCTTGGAGAATGGAAAAATGTAAGGACTGTGATGTGAACCTGTTTTGCCATTCTTGTATTAATTTTACTCTGGGAATGCAGAGTGATGAGGAAATCTTCCAGAAGTTTTGTGAAAAACAAAAAGGACATTTAGAAAAATTATTATGGGGGAATTAGTTATGAAGAATAGAAAAAGACTTTTAAAAACAGTAGGGTTATTAACAGCGGCTACAGTGATGACAGTATCTTTCAATACAGAGAGCGTTCTTGCTTATTCAACAGGGGAAGAGCCTGCTATCGTGGCTTCAGAGGAAGATCCATACGAAAATGTTACAAAAATCAATTTGAAGGATATGTTTAACCAGAATCAGGAGGATTACTACGTTTACTTTTACATGGTTCAGTGTCCGTTTTGTAATCAGGTAAAAGATAAAATGCTGAATTTTGCGGCAGAAAATGATAATGTATATTTTGTAGATTATGCTTTAAGAGAAAATCGCCCTTTACAGAAATATAACTGGGCGGCAACGCGATCCAAATATAACAAAAAGATAGGATATGTGGACAGTGATGGAAACAAGGTATTTTTACCAGGCGAATCGGAAGAAAAATATCAAAATATGAAGAATGATTACGGAAAACGTATGCGTTTCAATTTTGTAACCATTACTCCAGAGGATATTCCGGCATTCCCTGGTTCACAGGTAGGGGATATCTATACGGATATTCAGACACCAGAAATTGATTATGCTTCTATTACAAAATACGAAGATATGTTAATTGCAGGAGTTCCGGCTTTATATCGAATTTCAAATGGAAAAATTACAGAATTTTATTTTGACTCTGTAGAAATAGAGGAGTTTTTCAATAGCATAGGAAGGTGAGATTATGGATATAAAGGAAATCTTAAACCCTATATGGTTATGGATTTATAAAAACTAAAAATTCTAGGATGGAGGAAGTAATAGCATGACTATACTTGAAACAAAGGAATTGAAAAAATATTATGATTCCGGTGAATATATTACAAAAGCTTTAGATGGGGTTTCTTTAGAGATAGAAGAAGGTGAATTTGTTGCTATTGTTGGCGCTTCAGGGAGTGGAAAATCTACATTATTAAATATGATTGGTGGATTAGACATACCAACTTCTGGGAGTGTTTTAGTAAAAGGCAAAAAAATAGGACAATTAAATGAAGAAGAACTAACGGTTTTTCGCAGAAGGAACATTGGCTTTGTTTTTCAAAATTATAATTTAATTCCAACATTAAATGTTTATGAAAATATTGTCTTTCCAGTGGAATTAGACGGAAATGATATAGATAAAGATTTTTTGAACAAAATTGTTACAATTTTGGGCATTGATAAAAAATTGGAGAATCTTCCTGGAAATCTCTCAGGTGGACAACAACAGAGGGTTGCAATTGCCAGAGCTTTGATTACAAAACCGGCTATCATCTTGGCTGACGAACCGACAGGAAATCTTGACACACAATCAAGTCTTGAAGTAATGGGCTTATTGAAACAAACAAGTCAGCGATTTTGTCAGACTATTGTTATGATTACGCATAATATGAATTTGGCTCAAATGGCGGATAGAATTATTAGAATTCAGGACGGGAAAATTATAGACGCATAATGGGAGGGAATGCGGTGTATTTGACTAGAAATAAAAAGTGTATCTTTAATCTTGCAAAAAAGAATTTTGGAAAAAGTAAAACACGAAATATAATTACTATTTTGGCAATTATACTAACCACTATGCTATTTACTTCTATGTTAACAATCTGTACGGGAACATATCAATCAATACAGACTACTATGCAGATGCAAAAGGGAAGTAAAGCAGACGGAGATATAAGATATTTAACAAAAAATGAGTTTGAGCAGTTGCAGGAAAATAGCAACATAAAAGTTAGTGGTTGTCGAAGACCGATAGGATTTGCAAGTAATACAAAGAATCATAATGTTGAAATTGATTATATGGATCAAATAGAGCAAGAATTAACTTTTAATAGGCCAACGCATGGGAAAGCACCGAAAAAGGCTAATGAAATTGCTACTACAGATAAAGCATTAGAAAGTTTAGGAGTAACACCCAAAGTAGGAGAAAAGGTCAGGATAGAATTTGATTTAAGAGAAGAGCATTATGTTTATGAAATGACAGTTTCCGGATGGTGGGAAGCTAGAAATTCACAAGTTAGTGTATTGCTAGTGTCAGAGGAGTTTATGAATAAAAATGAATCTTTGTTTCCCTATACATACGATGAGGACATGGAATATGCTGGAACGTATTTCTCAGAGGTGATTTTTGAATCTAAAAAGAACGTGGAGCAACAAATAAATAAGATCATTGAAGGTTTTAACGAGCAAAAAGGAAAAGATGTTGTATCTGGTGCAGTGAATTCAATTACAAATCCACAATTGGACTTTTCTGTGATTGGCGCAGTGATTATCTTTATAGTTTTATTTATTTTGGCAGGCTTCTTGCTTATTAATAATATTTATTCTATTTCAGCTATGCAGGATATAAAAAATTATGGACTACTTAAAACTATTGGTACGACGAAATCTCAGATTGCATTACTTGTTAAAATCCAGACATTGTGGTTACTTGTGCTAGGAATACCAGTTGGTTTAGTTACAGGGTATTTTATCGGTAAATCTATTTTACCGTTTGCAGTGAATACTATTGCAAGTGAATATTTAAAAACAGAAATAGTAATAGCACCAAATCCGTTGATTTTTGTTGTGGCAACGATATTTACGATTGTAACGGTTAAAATAAGTATTGGTAAACCATTACGTACTATATCTAAAATTTCCCCATTGGTAGCTATAAGGGAAACGGGAATAAGAAAAAATAAGAAAAAGAAAAAAACGCATAAATTTAGCATAATTAAAATGGCAAATGATAATTTTAGAAGAAACAAAAAAAGAAGTATTTTTATTGTTATATCTATTGCATTATGTTGTGTGTTTTTTAATTCAGTTTTTATTCTGGCAAATAGTATTAGTATAGAAAAAGGGGTTGAATTACAAAGTGCTGCGGATATTGAAATCGGAAGTGGTAATCTATTTAATAATTTAAAAGGTTATACACGACATAGTGATGGTTTAGAACCCCAAGTAATAGATAGCATTAAGGCAAACTTTAAAATTAATGCGGAAGGGATTATATATAAAAATACATTAGATGATTTAAACGTTACATTTGATTATAATGCACCAATACAAGATGAAATTATATCTGAAAATGGAGTGAAGATGGTAGCTACAGAAAATGGGCGTGTAATACTGGGAAATAATAATTTTCCAATTTGTAATGTCTATGGAATAGATGAAAATGTTTACCAGAGAATGAATTTAGTAGACTCTATTGCAGGTATAGAGCAGAATAGTATTTTTCATAAAATGGAGCAAGAGAATTTCTTGATAGAAGCATTGCCAGTTTCACGTACTTCAAAAGATACGAGAAAATTTCAATGCAATTTAGGTGATAAAATAAAGGCTTTTGTTGATGGTGAGGAAAAACTTTATACGGTTATTGCACATGCGTATGTTAGCCCGACAGAATATGAGGCTCCTAATATGACGACAGGTATAAATATTGTTGGAGGAGATGCACCGATGTTCTACCTTTCCTCAAAATCATTTGTAGATTTATATCAAAATCCAACAATCATGAATTATACATTCAATGTCGATGAAAAAAATATGAAACAAATTTCATCGGAGATTGAAGTATTCGTTGAAAATTTTGAAGGAAAAGTTGGATTTAATTCTGCTGAGTTGATAAAACAGGATATGGAAAGTATGAAAAATACAATTTATGCAGTGGGAATTGTTGTTAGTTGTATTATTGGAATTTCAGGTCTTATCAATTTTTTGAATTTAACAATTGCAAATATTTTGAGTCGGAGAAGAGAATTTGCCATAATGGAAAGTGTGGGAATGAGCAAAAAACAGATTAAAGTTTTGATAACAGGAGAAAGCCTGCTATATTCTGTTTATGCAGCTCTTTTAGGCTTAGTGTGTTCGTTAGTATCGGGATTTTTATTGATTGGTCCGATTTGTAAAGATACATGGTTTATGCATTTTAATATGGTAATATGGCCAGCTATTCTTATAGGTGGAATTATTGTTATACTAACAATATTTTTACCTAAATTATTATATAAGGTATTTAGCAAAGGCAGTATTGTAGAAAAACTTAGAATTGAGGGATAGGATATTTAAGTTTATTAAATATAAAATTACTTGGAAAGGAGGCGAAAGAGTATGAGGATTTTAGAGCAAGTAATACAGGAAGAAACATTCGACATCGAAGTGCAGTATTGCGATCCAGACGAGTGCCTACATGATTGTATACACTCAGGAACTAATAACTGCGATGCAATTATTACCGGTTGGAGGTAGAAGGAGGCCATTATGAAGGAAATGGAAAAAGTAGTACAGGAAGAAACATTTGAAATCGAAGTACAGTATTGTGATCCTGATGATTGTCTGCACGATTGTATACACTCAGGAACTAATAACTGTGATGCGATTATTACCGGTTGGAGATAGAAGGAGGCCATTATGAAGGAAATGGAAAAAGTAGTACAGGAAGAAACATTTGAAATCGAAGTACAGTATTGTGATCCTGATGATTGTCTGCACGATTGTATACACTCAGGAACTAATAACTGTGATGCGATTATTACCGGTTGGAGATAGAAGGAGGCCATTATGAAGGAAATGGAAAAAGTAGTACAGGAAGAAACATTTGAAATCGAAGTACAGTATTGTGATCCTAATGATTGTCTGCATGATTGCATACACTCAGGGGTCAATAACTGTGATGCGATTATTACCGGTTGGAGATAAAGGAGGCCATTATGAAGGAAATAGAAAAAGTAGTACAGGAAGAAACATTTGAAATCGAAGTACAGTATTGTGATCCTAATGATTGTCTGCATGATTGCATACACTCAGGGGTCAATAACTGTGATGCGATTATTACCGGTTGGAGATAAAGGAGAGTCATTATGAAGGAATTAGAAAAAATGGTACAGGAAGAAACATTTGAAATTGAAGTACAGTATTGTGATCCTGATGATTGTCTGCATGATTGCATACACTCAGGGGTCAATAACTGTGATGCGATTATTACCGGTTGGAGATAGGAGTTATTATGGAGAAATTAAAAAGAACAGTACAGGAAGAAATATTTGAAATTGAAGTACAGTACTGTGATCCTGATGACTGTTTACACGATTGTATGGAGAGTGGATACAATAACTGTACAGCAGTAGTAACTAGCTGGTGGTAAAACTTGCAAATACAGACAAAGGCAGTTTAGAAAAAGGCACTAGGTAAGAATTTTCTGTTATCTAGTGCCTTTTTAATACAAAGGGAGAGAAACTATGTATCCATTTCTAGTTGAAAATATGGCAGATGAGGAAGCCTATATACAAAATTTAAACATTGAGGTAAATTCCAAAGAAGTTTGCTATTTTATGTGTGGGGAAAATTTTGGACGGATACTTTTTGAAATCTTTTGCGGATATAAAAAACCGAAAACAGGAGAGATATTTGTATGTAATAAAGACTGGCTTGATTTGGACGAAAATAGTCGTTCTCTTTTAAACAGGCGCTTGTTTGGAATAGCGGCAGAAGAGTTTCCGCTGATTGAATTTATGACGGTTGAAGAAAACATTTCTATGCCAAGTCTGTTAGATGGAGATAAATCCAATATAGAGGAATTGGTTAAGGCTTTTGACATAGGCCACTTATTACAAAAATATCCTTCGGATCTTAATCATAGAGAAAAAATGAGATGTATCTGTGCGCGTGCCTTTTCTGGAGGCAGAAAGGTTGTTGTGATATTCGATTTATTCAAAAGAATGCAAGAGCAAAGCAAGGCAGAACTTGCAATACTTACTTATCATGCAGCAAAAAGTTTGGGAATATCTGCTCTTTACATAAGTGAAGATTTAGAAGAAAATTATGGTGCTTATGATCTTATATACAAATACCGACCTGAGAAAAAGGAATTTTCTATTATTGATTATCGTGCATGAATGGAGCTGTAGAAATGGAATGTGATAGAGAATGTAGACTGCTGTTAAATGATTTGAATGGTATTCTTTCTGAACAATGTTTGGAACAAAGAGTTAGGTGCAGGTATTTGAATGATCCGGTGCAAGAGTTGGCAGAGTGTATCAATCAACTGCTGGATATTTGTGAGAGGGCAGTAACAAGGACACTGAATATAGAAAATGATTATCGTACTATGCGGGCGGAACTGCAGAGCAATATCCGAAATCCGCTAAGCTGCATAAAAACAAGTTGCTTTCTAATCAATTCACTTGCAGAAAAGGAAAATATCCAGTCTGAAAAGCTCCAGGAGTATCTTCAAATTATAGAAAAAGCAGCGGAGGATATAGAGAGTGCATTAAAATAACTGATAATTGAAGAAGTGCTGGGCGAGGAGTTTTCGTCCAGTATTTCTTTCTGGAATGAGAAAAGTTGAATTTACAAATCAAGAGGAGGCATACACATGAAGTATGTTTTTCCAGAATATAAAGAGAATGTAGTGTTGGGCAACGGGAAATTACAGTTAAATCCAATGTCCTATCAGGTTATCTACGAAGGAAAGGAGATAGACCTGACGCCCAGGGAATTTGAAGTTTTGTACCTACTGGCTTTAAAACCAAACTGGGTAATGCCAAAGACAAATATTTATCATTCTGTATGGGGGATTCATTATCATGATGATCAGATACCATACAGAACAGTAGAATATGTGATATGGAAGATAAGAAAAAAGATGGGATATGATATTATCGAAACGTTGGTCAATGTGGGGTATAGACTGAAGAAGTTATAAGTATATATATATCATGCATACAATTTTGACTTTCCTATAAATGTAATAAAGTAGATGATAATTATAGAATTATAAAAAGTTTAGGAGCTTTAAATCTGTAGTTCAGATTTAAGCTCCTATTTCCGTTTTGAAATTTTTATACAAGTAGGATATAGATAAAAGAATTTCAAAATTAAATATTAAAGTTAAAGGGACTTTTTGAAACCAAATTCCATTTTTATACGTATTGATAAAAAACAGGCAGATGGGATTTGGACAATGGATGAAATTATTTTAATGAGAAAACTAAAGAAGAAAGATGAGAGGGCATTAGGGAAAATCATTGATTTATATAGTGCTTATATTACATGTATTGTCTGGGAATTGCTGCACAAAAAGGGAACTAAGGAAGATATAGAGGAGGTGGTTGCTGATACCTTTATTTCCCTATGGCTAACAGCAGAGCGCATTAATTATAAACAGTATAGCAGTATTAAATCTTATTTGGCTATGATTGCAAGAAACAAGGCAAAAGATTGGTTACGTTCATATCGTGGGGGAATTTTGGAGCTTAATGATGATATTCTTTTGATCGATGGTGATGTAGAAAGATTGATTTTACAAAAGGAGCAGCAGTTGATTATTGGAAGAACATTGGAAAAGCTGAAAGAGAAAGATAAAGCAATTTTTATTATGTACTATTATCGGTATAAAAAAATAGAAGAGATTGCAGAAATATTAAAAATGAATCCTCAAACAGTAAAGACCCGTCTGCGGAGAGGAAGAGAAATTCTGAAAAGGATTCTTCTGGAGGAGGGATATGATGCCAGTGAAATTTAAAATAAGTGAAATGTTTGATAATTCCTGTGAACTATTTGAAAATGAAATGCAACATAAAAATATTGAAAGTGAGAAGCGAATAAAAGAAATTGTTTTTCTTGAGATAGGTCACACCAAAGCCAAAAGAAATCGCAGGAGATATATAGCTGTTTTGGTAGCGGCAATGGGAATTGGAGGAATCACTGTTGGGGCACATGAAGTTTTAAAATCTGCAGGTGAAATCAAAAATAATGAGGAAGTGGTTTTAGAAAATCAGAATGGACTTGCTTTATATGAAAAGGAAAACAGCGGAGCTATACAAATGGAAGTGGAAACGGACATGATTTTACCAGAAAATTTATATAAAGATGGAATTCCTATTGCAAAATATATTATGGAATTCAAAACAGAGCGTAATGGATCAGTGCCAGAGTGTTATTTGGATAACGGAACCATGATTGTTCTTACAGATTTTGATGGAGATACTTGGAATATGAAAACAGGGGATACTTTTATATTAGATTTCATACAGTCTGATAGTGATGAGAGAGGTAAAGCAAGAACATTGGAGATTGGATATATTTTTAATGGAGAGGTGATAGATGAGAAGGTTATATCAGAAACAGAAAATAAGATAATCCTGGATATTCCTAAATCAGGACAATATGGTGTATATTTAAAAAATGTATCTAGTGACAGAGTAACGATTTCGCAAGGAATATTGACTGTAGAAAGGGGAAAGTGAAAGATGAAAAAAACAAGAATATTTTTGGGAATATTAGGGCTTATTTGCCTGGTTGCTATGCCAGTTTCAGCAGCCGATAATGTAAGAAATATAACAACTTATAGTATTTGTAGAGAAGATTTATATAAAGATCAGATAGAGGATAGAATGGGACTACAGCAAATTAGTATTGAAAGTGGGAAAACGGTATCCTTTTATGACTCCAATGGCTCTATGTTTTATGTGAGTGGAGGTACTACTGTTACTTTTCGGGTAAACTTGAATGTATCTTCCTCTGTAAAGATGGGGTATATCAATCAGAATGGAAGTAGAACCCAAAAGTATAGCGGTTCAGGAACTTCCCATAAAACATCATTTACAATACCGTCTAGTGGATATTATAGATTCTATGTAACCAATAGTGGATCTAAAACAGTGAAAGTAACGGGAGGTGAAATTAGTTTCTAAAATTATGAGAAGGAAAATATTTAAAATAATAAAGTGGTTGGTTATTGTAATTCTGATTCTATGCTGCATGGGGATCACATGGAACTATTTTTGTAAAAGGAGAGAAATACCAAAGATACAAGCTGCTTATGGCAAGGCAGTTAAAGTCAATGGGAAAAAGATGACTGTGGAAATTGCTGGTTTGCAAGCAGAAGAAACTCCAGTTATTGTATTACTCCCAGGACTGGGATCTCCTTCTCCGGTATTAGAGTTTAGACCTTTAGCTGAGGAATTAGGAAAGACATGTAAAGTGATTACAATGGAGCCTTTTGGTTATGGACTGTCTGATCCCGCAGATACAGAAAGAAGCATAGAGAATATCGTAGAGGAATTACATGCCTGTTTAGAGAAGATTGGAGTTCGCCGATATTATCTGATGGCTCATTCTATTAGCGGATTGTATTCCCTGTATTATGCTAATACTTATCCAGAGGAAGTTCGTGGTTTTATAGGGATAGATTCTTCTGTACCAAAGCAAAATGAGAATGAACCCTTTGATACAACAAAATTAAATCTTCTGATGGCCTATTTAAGTAAAACAAAAAATGTGTTGGGAATTAGCCGGATATTTTCAATTGGAAATCCGGAAAAGGCTATCTATGCAGACCAGAATTATTCTTATTCACAGGAAGACTTAGAAGTTTTTCGGATACTTTCCCTTGATACTTCTTATAACAAGACTGTAATGAATGAATTAAAACAGGTAGAAAATAATCTGAAGATAGTGCGGAACATGAAATTTCCGAAAGAAGTGCCAGTGCTAAACTTTGTTTCAAAAGACAATTGTGAAATTTTTCCAGAATGGGAAAAGCTACATAAAAGTGTGATGGGCGATAATCAAGAGAGTGAATTAATAACGTTAACAGGGGGACATTATCTGCATTTTGAGCAGAAAGAGATGATAGTAGACCTTACATGTAAATTTGCAAGGTAGTATAAAAAAATTCTATCAATCCGGGAATGGAGGTAGATATATTTTATATTAAAAATGTATTGACAATTATAAAATAGGTGCATATAATGAAGAAAAAGACATTTAGAAAAAAATCGAAATGTAAATGTGGTGATAAAGATGGGCTTACCCAATGTATTTAAAGCATTAAGTGATCCAATACGTCGAGACATATTGATAATGTTAAAAAAAAGAGGAGAACTGTCTGCAGGAGAAATTGCAGCAGAATTTGATATTTCCAATGCGACAATTTCATATCATCTGTCTTTGTTAAAAAAGGCTGATTTGATATTCGAAAATAGACAACAAAAGTATATATATTACAAGCTGAATGTGTCTGTATTCGAAGATATTGTGCTCTGGTGTATGCAATTTAATGAAGGGGATGTTGATAATGAGAAAAAAAGATAAAAATACACTATTAATAACTACTTTAATATGTGCCTGTACGGTAATTATTTATGGGATATTTTGTCATTTTTATTTAGCAGAGAGAATATTAACTCAGGATTTTTATGTTGGATTATTTTTATTAGCTATAATTATTTTTAATATTATTTTGAATATAGGATTAAATTTTACAGTTTGTAAAAAAAGGGGAGCAAAATTTTTAGTTAGATTAGGAAAATGGATTATGCCGTTTACATCACTTTTTTTTGTGATAATATCCATTCATTCTAGAATTTTTCCTGATTCTTTATTTACAGACAGTGCTGTTTATGTTTTTGTAGGCTTGGTTTTTATAGTAAGTGGAAACTATTTTCCTAAAAATCAAATGAATCCGTATATAGGTTTAAAGTTCCCCTGGTTATTGCATGATGAGAAAAGTTGGGATAAAACACATCGGTTAGCAGGTTATACATGGATATTAGCAGGTTTTTTATGTATTTTTCAACTTTTTATTAGTCCGTTAAAAATAGTGATCATTCCATTAGTTATTATACTGGTTGGGATTCTGCCATTAGTGTATTCTCTAATGTTAGTATATATGAAAAGGAGGTAAATGAAATGAAAAAACATGTGATTATTGGAAGTGCAATTTGTCTTGCAACAGTGTTGATTTTAGGCCTTTTTTGGGGGAAACTCCCTATGGATGTACCAATTCATTTTGATTCCGCTGGTAATGTGGATTCTACATTGCCAAAACCTATTGTTGTGTTTGGAATTCCCGTTATTTGTGCATTGATTAATGGAGTAGCTAGTTTTTCTTTGCTTCATAAGCAGGAAAAACGCAAATTTATGTTTTATTTAATACCTGTAATTGCAGTTGTTTTGGCAGTTGCAGTAATCGTACTGGCAATTTAGAAAAGTACCAAAAAGCAATGTTAATGGTAGAAAATGGAATGATAATTTTTTTGCCCATCATTTTGAAAATTTTCAAAATGATGGGCGAGTTTAAAGGAGAGTTTTTATGCTTGAAATTAGAAATTTAACAAAAACATATCCAAATGGAAAACAAGCAGTGAAAAATTTAAGTATAACTATAGAAGATGGAGATTTGTATGGATTTATAGGGAAAAATGGTGCAGGAAAAACAACTACATTAAAGGCTTGTCTTACTATTCACGACTTTGATTCCGGAGATATTCTTCTAAATGGAATATCAATTAAATCAAATCCGATAGAATGTAAAAAAAGAATGGCCTATGTTCCTGACTCGCCTGTGTTGGAAACATACTTAACAGGTCTGCAATATTTAAATTTTGTATGTGATATTTATGATGTATCAACACATACTAGGAAGAATAAAATTATTGAATTATCGGAGCGATTAGGTATGAAAGATAAGTTAAATGACTTAATAGGCTCTTATTCACATGGTATGAAACAGAAAATTAGTTTAATAGGCGCTTTGGCTCATGAACCGCTTTTATTAATTTTAGATGAACCATTTGTAGGTCTAGATCCTGAAGCATTTGTTGAATTAAAGCTGCTTATGAAAGAACTCTGCAATTCTGGTGGCTCTGTTTTATTTTCAAGTCATATTCTTGATGTTGTAGAGAAGACGTGCAATAAAATTGCTATTATTCAAAATGGACAACTGCTTAGATGTGGCGAAATAAGAGAGATTTTAGGAACAAGTGATTTGGAAGATATATTTATGGAGTTGAATAGGATATGAAAATATTTAAAATTCTTATTTTTAAACAGGCACAAGAAATATTTAAATTCAACACTTTATTTTATGGAGATAAAAAAGAAAAAAAAAGATATTTATTAATTTTTTGTGCAGTTGTTTTGTGCATAGGAGTATGTGGTACATATTTATTTGGAAATATGTATCAGGTTTGTATGGAATTTGAGAAGCCACAAGAAATTCTAGAATATTTAATTAATCCATTAGGTTTACTTGCTTTTCTTATTATATTTTTTTCTTCACTTTTGAAGGGCAGTGGAATGTTATATTCGGATAGAAGTAGTGATATATTATTTTCTTATCCCGTAAAGACTATTTGTATAGTTTTAGCAAAAATTTTTTTTCTATACTTATGGGGAGTCATTATATCTTTAGCTTTTTTGATTATTCCGATTCTTCGATATACGATATTGCTACATAGTATATTATTTGGAATTTTGGATTGCCTTCAAATATTTATTTTTCCAATTATTCCAATGCTACTAGGGGTAATATCAGGATATATTTTATATAAACAGATTGTAAATATTTATAAATCACAAGTTTTTGTCCGTAGTATTTTGTACATGGTAATACTTTTTGCTTTTATGTTTTTTATGTTTTTTTTCTTTGGAAAGGTAGATTTGAATAGCATTTATAGGCATATCCTTACAAAAGTAGATATTACTTATTTGGTTGGAGGAGTATTTTTTACATATAAAGTAGGTGCTGCATTGGCATCTGTGGTTGCATTAATAAGTGGCACTGTGCTAATTATTTACATCTCTAAAAACTATAAGAAAAGATATATAAATTTGCAAATAAATCAACAGAAAGGAAGTTCACTGAATTTATCATTCAAAAAAAATAGAAAAATATATTCCCTCTGGAAACGTGAAATAAAGAGGTATCTTTCAATTCCTATTTATTTGATAAATACAATGTTGGGAAATGTTTTGCTTCTACTGTTTGTAATATATTCATCTATAGCGTCAGAAAAGGTAACTGCATATTTTAATTTAATTAGTGAGCTTCTGGAAATTCAAGATCCTATGGTTTTATACAGTTACGCTATGAGCCTTATGATCATTTTAACTAATGTAAGTTATGCAAATATATCTATTGAGGGAAAGAATAGAGAAGTATTAAAATCCTTTCCTGTATCGATAAAAGAGTTACTTACTGCAAAATACTTATTTCATCTTTCTTTAACAGTACCGATGATATGTTTAGCAACGATTATTTTAGGGATTACTTACCATATGAATAGCTATGAATATTTTTTGTGCTTTATTTTGCCACTTTCATTCTCCGCCTTTGCCGGAGCATTGGGATTATTTATAAACCTATTATTTCCTAACTATGAATGGGAAAATATAATCTATATTGTTAAACAAAGCATACCGGCTATTTCTACAATATGTTTGAGCTGTCTGATTGGAGTTGGTATGATATGGTGTATTATAAAAATATTTGGACATAGTATTTGGAGCGCATCGTACATAGTGGCTTGTATTTTATTTGCTTTTGCCTTTTTAATAATACAGTTTATGAAGAAGATAAGTAATAACTTTTAGATTTTATTCAAATTTTATGAGGTGTTATGATGGGAAACAGTGAAGAAAAATTAGATTACTATTTTAAAGTATTATCTAATAGAATAAGGAGAAATATACTTCTTTTACTGGAAGAGGAGAGCTTGTGCGCTGGAGATATAATAAAACATTTTGATTTAACGGGAGCTACTATATCGTATCATTTAAAGGTATTGACTAAAAGTAAAATACTGGTGCGAAAGAAGCAAGGGCTTACTGTGTATTATTCACTTAATCAACCAGAATGGGAATATATAAAGAACTGGTTTAAATGTGGATAGTAAGTATTAGAGGTGAATTCTTATGGGAAAATATATAGAAATTTCAAAGAAACTTAAAGAGGATATATTTAATGGAAAATTCAAAGAAGATGAAAAGCTACCAAGTGCAAGAAAATTAGCACAGAATTATGAGATTAATGTTGCAACAGTTCTTCGAGCTTTACATGTTTTAAGAGAACAGCAAATTATATGCAAAAATAGAACAAGCAGATTTTATGTATGCCATAATATTTCCTGCATTCGTCAAAAATGTGTAAGACAAGAAATACAAAATTTCTTTGATAAAATGAGTTTGCTGGGATATTCTAAGATAGAGGTTCAAAACTTATTAACGAAACAGTTGAAAAAAGAAAGTGTTTTTAAAAGATAAAAGAAATCGTATTACTAATAATATTTTGTATTGTTGGTAATGCGATTTTTTTATAAATAAAAATTTTGTCTGATTTATTACAGATAAAGGCCAGATTATGACAGGTTGTCAGAATATAAAAAGTGTCATGATATAATAAGTCAACAAGTGAGAGAGAATTTTAGTGATTTGTATATGAATAAGTAGAAGTTAGGGGGAGATGTAATGGCAGGGTATTTAAAAGAACCAGTTGTATTACAATGGGATATGAAAACAGGATCTTATGGCAAAATTGTACAGCATATTATCGAAAAAAAAGTATGTGAATTAGATCCCATTAAAATAAGGTACATAAATCCTAAAGATGTAGATGATTTTTCTACTATTGATAGGATTAAGAAGCAAATACTTGTTCAGTGTTCTCAGATTGAAATGGACTTTTTTGAAATAACTGAAGAACAAATAGAAAAATTGAATATTGATCAGACATTTCAATATTTTTTAAAATTTGATAGTTTTAATCTTGAAATCTCAATGTATTCAAAACTAAAATTCCTATTACAAAAAATCGAAGATTTGAACGTAATAGTATATATTACGGATAAAAATTTTTATCAAAGTGTTGAATTAATAAAATGGATATATAATGAAAATTCCAATATTTCCTTTTATATATATCCGGAT
>NZ_JADNDC010000053.1:0-20668 GCF_015551645.1 Ruminococcus sp. D54t1_190329_F1 | reverse complement strand
ATCAATATAACAAGCCCCAGCAAAAAGCCGGGGCTAATACTTCAATTATTTTAGGACATTTTCAAAAACGCTTGACACAAAAAATTTCATTTCATTCTCACGTCCGGGTAATTTTTCAAGTAAAAATCAATAAATTCCTTGACGACATTTAGGGCAAATGTTATAAATATAAAGAAGAGATCTGTAAAGGTAAAGGACACGTGTCCCCATTTTTTGCAGATAATCGAATCGATAATTAGCATACTACTTAGGAGGAATATCATGCCGAACATAGAATTGCTTGAGAAATCTATGCCTGTCGCACCTATTCGTATCGCAGCGCTGGAGGGCTGCCGCGAACTTGCAGAGGAGGTAGACAGAAACCTGGTAAAATTCCGTAAGGAACTTGTAGAAAAGAAAGGCCTTGACAATATCCCACAGGGATACAGCGAAGACTCTTTTATCGTGGAGTGCGAATGTCCGCGTTTCGGTACCGGTGAAGGTAAGGGAATCATTAAGGAATCTGTCCGAGGAACTGATCTTTACATTATGGTAGATGTTACCAACTACAGTTCCACATACACTGTCTGCGGTCACGAGAATCACATGTCTCCGGATAACCATTTTCAGGATCTGAAGAGAATTATTTCCGCAGCTACAGGTAAGGCACATCGTATCAATGTAATCATGCCATTCCTTTATGAAGGCCGTCAGCACAGACGTAAGAAGAGAGAATCTCTTGACTGCGCACTGGCACTTCGTGAATTAAGTGATATGGGCGTAGCCAATATCATCACTTTTGATGCTCATGATCCGCGTGTGCAGAACTCCATTCCGTTAAATGGTTTTGACAACTTTTTCCCAACCTATCAGTTCCTGAAAGCGCTGATAAAGAACGTTGACAATTTCCAGGTTGACAATGATCATCTCATGATCATCAGTCCGGATGAGGGTGCTATGTCCAGAGCCGTATATTTTTCCAATATTCTGGGCGTTGATATGGGCATGTTCTATAAGAGACGTGATTATTCCACAGTGGTAAATGGCAAGAACCCCATCGTAGCTCATGAGTTCCTTGGCGACTCTGTAGAAGGCAAAGACGTTGTTATCATCGACGACATGATTTCTTCTGGAGAAAGTATGCTTGACGTTGCCAAACAGATCAAAGAACGTCACGCCAACCGTGTATTCATCTGCACTACTTACGGTCTGTTTACAGAAGGTATGGATAAATTTGACGCTTACTATGAGAAAGGCTGGATTGACAAGGTTATCACAACCAACCTGAATTACCGTATTCCGGAGCTTCTTACCAGACCTTACTATGTGGAAGCAAATATGAGCAAATATCTTGCAAGTATTATGGATATCATCAACCATGATGTTTCTGTTGAGAAGGTTCGTTCCAGCAATGAGAAGATCATGGATCTGATGAAGCGTGTAAATCAGTAATAGACAATAAATAAACAAACAAAGCCCTGTTCCACATTATCTCGTTTGTGGCACAGGGCTTCTTTATATTTACATATTTGCATGGATCGTAAACCGCATCTATACGTGTCTGGCACATTATTTTTCCCGAAGAATGCCCAGAAAAGCTGCCAGATTTCCTCTCCTGCCATGGGATGCCCTGTGGGAAAAGAGGAATTCCGGATTGCAGCAGGTGCAAATTCCAGGCACGGAAATATGATCTTCTTTTATTCCTGCCTCCAGAAAAATAATGTGGTTTGCTTCCCAAAGATTCAGCTGGTACTTACCATTCTTCTTTTTATAAAAAAGCCTTTCCCAGTACTTCTCTTCAAAAGCTTTCTGAAATTCCAGAATCACATCTTCGCTTACTTCATAGCAATCCTGACAGATAGAGGGACCAATTGCCGTAAAAATTTCCTCCGGATCTGAGCCAAACTGCTCTGCCATTTTCTCTATAGTCACCTTACCGATTTTCCCAACTGTCCCGCGCCATCCGGAATGAGACAAGCCCACGGCTTTGTGAACCGGATCTACGAAATACAGCGGCACACAATCTGCATAAAAGGTGCATAAAACAACACCTGGAACATTGGTGATCATTCCATCCACATCTTTATATGTTCTTGGACGCGTTACACCTTTCCCCCTGTCTTCTGCCCCCACCAGCTGCACGTTTGTAGTGTGTGTCTGATCAGATGTGACAATATCTTCCAAAGAAAAGCCTACCGCTGCACTAAGTCTGCGATAATTGTCTTTTACCGCGTTTTCTTCATCACCTCTTGTAAAGCTAAGATTCATAGATGAAAAAATTCCCTGGCTTACACCGCCAAGTCTTGTACTGAAACAATGCACAATATCCGGGAACTGTTCAAAAGAGGGATAAGTAAGATAGGTGACTCCATTATTTTCTTTTACTTGCATATGAAGTTTATTTTCGTTATGCCATTTAATCTTCATCTGATTCTCCTCTTCTTCTGATCTCACAGTTCTTCTCGAACCTGTTAAGAATTCATTCTCTAGAGCGTGTTTGAAAAAGGCTTTCTGCAAGATGTGCGTCACAATTTGTGGGAGATTTTGTCCGGATAAGGGCGCCGCAGCGAGCTACGTCAACAGAATTCTGGCATAGTATACCGCAAAGTGGGGCATACAGATTGCAGGAATATTTTTTCAAACAGGCTCTGGCTCACTGACAGAAATCAAAGGCATTTTTTATCCAGCAGATCTTATCGCCGTTGATTCCCACCACATCAAACCTGCATCTCACATCCATGCTTCTGTAATGGTTCTTCAAATATTCCACTGCCACCTTGGAAATCACCAGCTGCTTTCTGCCGTCCACTGCTGCCAGTGGACTTCCGGAGCGTTCCGTACTTCTGTACTTAACCTCCACAAAAATCAACCATCCATCAGCAGTCATTCCGATCAGGTCGATTTCCCCCAGCCAGTTCCTGTAATTTCGCTCCAGAATCATCACGCCCTGGGAAACCAGATAATCTGCAGCGATTTCTTCATAAAAAGCACCTACTTTTCGCTTGTTTTTCTGCATAAAAACTCCCATATATACTTCTGTGTAGGTATCTTTTGTATTCATAACTGCAAAACATATTCATATCCGGATCATCAGCCATTTCAAATTTTCACATTATCCTATAAAATTCTTTATAAAAGTTGCCCTGTGTATCGGACTTGGGCCATATTTTTTCAAGGCTTCAATATGTGCTGCAGCTCCATACCCCTTATTTGAGGCAAAGCCATATTCTGGCATCACTTTATCGTACTCTACCATCATCCGGTCTCTTGTGACCTTAGCTACAATGCTGGCAGCTGCAATGGAAATACTCTTGGCATCCCCTTTTATAATCGGCACCTGAGGTATGGTCACGTCGGGAATGGTTACTGCATCATTGAGAAGAATCTGCGGCACCGGCTCCAGCTTGCTGACAGCCTCACGCATTGCCTCATAGGTAGCCTGAAGAATATTGATCTCATCAATTCTCCGGGGACTTGCCATTCCGATTCCAACAGCTACCGCATTCTCCATGATCACGTCATACAATTCATCCCTTTTTTTTGCGCTTAACTGTTTGGAATCATTAAGATACAGGATTTTGCAGTCTCTTGGCAAAATAACAGCACCTGCTACAACAGGACCTGCCAGCGGGCCTCTTCCAACTTCATCAATTCCGCACACATAGCCCAGATCTTCGTATTTGCGCTCAAATTCCTTCATCTTTTCTGTGCGCAGAAGTTCTTTCTGGTAAGCCTCTTCTTTCTTATGAAGCTGCTCCAGAAGCTTCCTGACTCCACTTCTTGTATCCTCTTTGTATTTTTCAAAAAGAGCGGCATATTCTCCCGGTTCTGCTGCCTGGATCTCACTCTTTATTTCTCCGATTTTCTGCATATTATTTACCTTCTTCTGGCACCCACTCCAAAGTGATTCTTCCAATCTTTCCAGAGCGGAAGTCATCGAACAGAATCAGAGAGGCCTTTGCATAGTCCAGTTCCTCTCCTTTCTTCAGACATCCTCTGGAGCGCGCGATTGCTTCTAATATCTGCACAGCTGTGCCTTCCTCCTGGATCTGATAGCGTTTCTCCAATGCACCAGAATATTTTTCCCGAAGGAAATCAATAAGCGTAAGGGAAAGCTCCTCCATATTCAGAATATCATCCTTGATAGAGCCAATATAGGCAAGACGCATTCCCACTGCCTCATCTTCAAACTTGGGCCAGAGAATCCCAGGAGTATCCAGAAGCTCCACATTCTTATTTAGGCGGATCCACTGTTTGCCCTTGGTTACACCTGGCTTGTTTCCTGTCTTGGCGCATGCTCTTCCAGCAAAAGTATTAATAAAAGTAGACTTACCAACGTTAGGAATTCCTACTACCATAGCACGGATCGGGCGGTTTTTGATTCCTCTTCTTCTGTCCCTCTCAGTCTTCTCCCTGCAGGCTTCCTGAATAGCCGCCTGAATCGCTTTCATACCAGAGCCGCTGCGGGAATCTACTTTTACCACATAGAACCCTTTCCCCTGAAAATAAGCTTTCCATGCTTCATTCTGGCGTTCATCTCCAAGATCTGATTTGTTCAAAAGGATCAGCCTTGCTTTATTTTTCCCAAGCTCGTCAATATCCGGATTCCGGCTTGCAAGGGGAACCCTGGAGTCCACAAGCTCAATGATCAGGTCGATCAGCTTAATGTCCTCCTGCATCTGTCTTTTCGCTTTGGTCATATGACCAGGATACCATTGTACGTTCATATTTACCTCATTCTTGCAGCTGTTCAGCAGATACCGTTCCACAAAGCGTGTAACCGCGAACGTGCTGAACAATCACTTATTTTTTATAAAAGTCTCACAGTTTAATTATTCAACGGCCCTATGTCTTTCTTCGGGGATATCTGGAACCAGAGCTTACCAGTTATATATTTCTTATTCACTCGTCCGATATCGCCATAACGGCTGTCTTCGCTGTTATTACGGTTATCGCCCAGGACAAAGTACTCTCCCGCTTCCAGTGTAATGGCATTGGCTGCCATTCCCGGATTGTTGATCGCGGGAAAATCTTTGCCTTCTTTATATGTCTCTCCATTGATCAGAATTCTTCCATTCACGATCTGAATGGTCTCACCTGGAAGTCCGATCACACGGCGGATATGAAGAGCCGCATCATCACTTGCATTTGTGCGGAATACAATAAGGTCGCCGCGTTTCGGCGAGGACGCTTTATAAGCAAGCTTGTTTACAAAATACCGGCTTCCAACTGCCAGAGTAGGCTCCATGGAGCTCTCCTGCATCGTCACAGACTGAAATAGCATCATGGAGGTCAGCACTGCAAAGATCAGTGTAACTGCGATCTCGAATACCCAGATCAAAACTTTTTTCAGTTTACTGTCTTCCAATTTCTCCATGGCACCAGAAAAAGATTTTTTCTCCAGTTTTGCAATTTCCGGCATGTTGAACAACTGCTCTTTTTCTCTTTTATTTCTTCTGTCGCTCATATCTACTCCATTCGTGTCATAATTGCATGTCCTGCGTCTGGTTCCAAAACGCTTTTTTCATCTCAGGCCAGATACTTTATTATCTTATCACATATCCCGAAAAAGAAAAAGAAAAAATAATCAAAAAAATGCTGCCCAGACAGTCATCACGGCCATCTGCGCAGCAAATGTCACTGTTCGTATTCACTTCGTTCCCGAAAGCACTTCACGGAACATTACCAGTGAACAGCAACCAGCAATTTTCAATTGAAATTATTTAACAAGCTCTTTAACCTTAGCAGCTTTACCTACACGGTCTCTTAAGTAGTTCAGTTTCGCACGGCGAACTTTACCACGACGGATAACTTCTACTTCCTTTACGTGTGGGGAATGAAGCGGCCATGTTTTCTCAACGCCAACGCCGTTGGAAGCTTTTCTTACTGTGAAAGTAGCTCTGGTGCTTCCGCCCTGTTTCTTTAATACAGTTCCTTCAAAGATCTGAATACGCTCACGGTTACCCTCTTTGATCAGTGCGTGTACTCTTACGGTATCACCTACGTTAAACTGTGGAACGTCTTTTTTCAGCTGTTCTGCTTCGATGTTTTTAATAATTTCGTTCATTTTATTCTCTCCTTATTCTCTGGATGTTCTTAATACCCATCACGGTAACAGCGGACCATCTTTTTTCACAACATAAGTGATTATACTATAATTATTTTCTGTTTGCAACCATTATTTTTATAAAAAGCCCATAAAACAAGTCACAAATTTTTTTCAAAGACAACCTTCCAAAACCATTACCAACAGATAACCTCGCAGCCATCCTCTGTTACCAGTACGGTTACTTCCCACTGGGCAGAAGGCATACCGTCCTCAGTGCGTACTGTCCAGTCATCTTCCTCATCTGTATATACTTCATCGCTTCCCATATTTACCATAGGCTCAATGGTAAACATCATTCCCGGCTCCATGATCACGCCGCTGTTCTCTTCGGAAGTATAGCTTACCCAGGGATCCTCATGGAATTCCAGGCCAACGCCATGTCCGCCGATTTCTTTTACAATTGTGTAGCCATTTTCAAGTGCATGCATATGAACAGCGTGACCCATATTTCCAATAGGTTCCCATGGTTTTACCTTGGAAATACCGATTTCCACACATTCTTTGGTTACGCGGACCAGTTTTTCTTTCTCAGGACTTACATTTCCAATACAGAACATACGGGATGAGTCAGAAAAATAGCCATTGTAAATTGTAGAAACGTCTACGTTCACTATATCACCGTCCTTCAGGATCTCATCCTCAGATGGAATTCCGTGGCATACCACCTCATTCACAGAAGTACACACGCTCTTTGGAAACCCTTCATAATTCAACGGTGCCGGGATTCCTCCATGACGCACAGTTTCCTCATGTACCCAATGATCGATTTCTTCTGTTGATACACCAGCTTTAATATGCTCTGCCACATAATCAAGTACTGCAACATTGATTCGACAGCTCTCTTTAATCTTCTCAATCTGCTCTGGAGTCTTGATCAGTTTATGATCCAGAACCGGATATCCTTTCTGACGCAGGATTTCTACTTTCGCATCAAAAGCCTCATGGCATTTTTTATATTTCTTTCCACTGCCGCACCAGCATGGATCATTACGTCCGATTTTTGTTGACATTTCACTCTCTCCTTTTATCTGTGGCTGCTGCGAATGCTACAGCAGTACTTTTTCTTTTGTAAAACATGATATAAACTCACTCTGTTTCTCATTTTATACTTGAAACAGATAAATTGCAACTAATTTTCTATAGAAGTCTCTACCTCCTGCAATTCATAGTAACTGTTCATATTTTTTCAGCTGTTTTTTTCCCACGCAAACAGCTAAAAGAGTTTCAAATGTAAACACAAAAAGAGTATTTCATTTTCTCTGATCTAAGAATTTGAAATACTCTTTTGCTTTTGAAAATTATATGTAACTAATTAGCTGCTGCATCTGCGCCTGCCTCTGTGGCAGTATCTGCTGCACTCTCTTCACTTCCCGCCATGATCTTACTCAGTTCTTCGATCATCTCGTCATCCTTCAGTCTGAATTTGACCTCAACACGACGGGAAGCCTCTTTATCTACATTTCCATCTGCATCCAGAATCGGATTCGCCATGGAATGTCCGTTTACAGTCAGGTAATCCTGCAGATCCAGGCTCTGATCCTCAGTCAGAAACTCCCCCTGAATATCAAGAAGATACTGTGCCACTGCAAGTGAACGTTGCTGGGAAAGCTCCAGATTATACGCATAATCACCATCTGTATCTGTATAACCGTCAATAATGATCTCAGCAAGATAATTCTTATAAGTATCCTCCATCAACACCTTACAGTAAATCGGAAGTACGTTTCGGAGTGCTTCCTTACCAGCATCTGTAAGCTCCGACTCATCAACGTCAAACAATACACTGGCATCCAGTGTCAATGCACCAGTCTTGGAATCCAGATTTACATTGATATTATTTTTCTGGAATTCTTTTTGAAGTGCTTCCACAACTTCGGCCTTGACACCAATAATATTATCGATCTTTGTCTGCTGCTCACTAAGCTGCGTGGTCTTCTCATCCAGATCCGTCTGCTGCTGATTCAGAAGAGCCTGCTGCTCTTTTAACTTGGCTTCCTGCTCTGCCAGAGTCTGTGCCAGTGCAGTCAGCTTCTCATCTTTGGTCTTAATAGTTCCTTCCTGTTCTTCAATGGTATTCTGCTTGGCAAGAAGATCAGCCGTATACTCTGCCTGCAGAGCCAGCTTCTCATCTCTCTCCTGAATACTCTCGTCGTAGCTCTTCTGAGCCTGGAAAAGCGTCAATGACATGATCAGTATGAAAAGAAGCAGAACGCCGGCCATAACATCGGAATAAGAGCGCCATATATTAAAGCCTCCATCCCCTGATTTTCTTTTTTTGCGCATGTCTATCTCCTCTTATCTGAATAAGCCAAATTTTCCTTTCTGTGCCGCCTTGGAAAGCTCTTTCATGTTCTTGTTGATTTCCTCAAGAAGAGCCTGCTGTCCCTCATTCTGCTGAGCAATCAGATTGCCCAGCTTCTCTACAGAATCATTTCTTCCGCTTGCGATCAGAGATACATCTCTGGTATTCGCTGCAGTCACCTCACTGAGGAGCTTGCGGACCTGTTCCATTGTTTTATAGGAAAGTCTCTGATACTGGGCAAAATCCTCCATCTGGGCCGTAAACTGCTCTGCCATCTTGCTGTTTGCCTGGATCAGATCTGCACTTGCCTGACCTGTAGCCCCTACTCTCTCAATAGAAGAAGCTGCTGTTTCAACATATTTCTGCATTGCCTGGTTGCAGGCAACCCAGAACTTAGCTGCAGATTTCTCGGCATCCTTCAGATAATCCACAATATGCTGATAATCCTGCTGCTGCATCTTCTGGATCTCCTGATTCTCAGAAAGGATACGATTGGCAGTAGACATGTAGCGGGTCTGCATACCTCCCATCTCCCTTACCATATCTGTAATGGCTTTGTCCTGCTTGTCATAGGTCTCAGAAAGCTTCTGGCTCATAGTCTGGTACATGGCAGAAGTATAAGCTGTATTCTCTTTCTGTGCCTTTTTCAGCTGATCCAGTGCCACGTTGAAATCACGGAACTGCATATGGAAAGAATTGTTCATCTGTTTTAAAAATTCGTCCGATATTTCACGAATAGCATCCTCCTGACATCTGGTTACAGAAGAAACCAGCATATCCAGAGAATCATTCATCTTCTGGAAGGTAGGTGTGATAACCTTCTCAAAGCTGTCTGCCATCTGAACGGAAAACTGCTCTGCCATCTGTTTCATGGCGCTTGTCTGCAGCTTCTGGCTTGCAAGCAGCAGATTTCTGGACTCATTCTCCGCTGTAGGCATTACATAAGAATGAAACTTTTCAAGGAATCCCTGAAGCTCCTCTGTCATGGATGAATACTCTCCCTTCATCCCAAAGGTATAAATAATGGAAAAAGAGATACCATAAATAGAGGTAAGGAATGCTACTTTAATACCTTCCACCAGCGCTTCTACAGAAGAAGTCATGGCACTGTAATCAGTAGGCTGAAAATCCCGAAGACCCCAGACAAGACCAAGGAAAGTACCTAAAATACCAAGACTGGTAAAGATATCCGGAACCATTTCCAGAAGCTTCTTATGAACATGGATATCCAGCTCATCTTCATTAATGAATTCCTCAATATCCCCAAGACCTTCTTTACTATTGTTAATGCTGTCTGTAAAGCTGTCCATCTTCTGATCCAGATATTTATCATCGAAGAGCTCGCCTAAATATGTAAGATTCCTGGGATCTGTCTTCCCAGGAGTCTTGAACATACTGTTCAGCTCCTCTACTGCTCTGTGAAATGCCGTACTCAGATTATTCATACGGAACATTCCACCAAACATTGCGATCAGATACAGGACTGCGATCACCGCCAGAAATACGAAATTGTAGATCGTAGATGATAAGTTCCCCCTGCCGGCAAATAAAGTCAAAGCAGTGGTTCCTGCAAGAACCGCAACAAACAATACAGAATGTGTGATTTTTTTCTTCATTGTCTGCCTCCCCATTTGTATTTTCACAAAATAGATATGCCGTCTGTCGACGGCATCACCATATATGAATGCCAACTACTCTGCGCTTATAGCATCTGCAGAGCTGTTTAAAAAATCATTCCCGCAATCTGCACGCCCAAGGCTTCCATCGTAATAAATTGGTGCATTTTGTGAATTTTCCATTAATAATGGTACATTTTTTATCATAATATCACAATTTTCTAATAATAACAAGAAAAAACATACCCCTTGCCTAATGAAAAATGTTACCTGTTACTGCTCACGACCTTCACAGTAATCGTTTCACACCTTTTTCATACAGCCAGGGGTATTATATCATATTTCATATTTTCAGGCGTAAACCTTATCTTCCTCCAGGAATCTGGCCTTACCATCCTTCACTTCTACCAGGTTAATGCTGCAGTTAGGCGGCACACATCCATGCCAGAAATGTTCAGGATCCTTGTACAGGTTCTGGAGAAGAGCCCGCACTGCACATCCATGGGAAGACACCAAAATCGTTTTGTCTGCCAGAGACGGATCTGAGGTTTTTTCAAGCCAGAATTCTCTGGTACGATCCAGGACATCCTGAATATTCTCTCCATTTTCCGGACGCGGAAATTTCAGAGGATCCTTAAAAAACAGATCAAATTCTTCGCAGTTGGACTCCATAGTATTTCCAGTTCTCATAATGTGTCCTTCCAGAACCCCGAAATTAATTTCCTGAATCCTTTTATCCGGTATCACAGGAATATCACGGCCACCCAGAACTAACCGGGCAGTCTGTCTCGCACGGGTAAGAGGACTTGTAAAACAGATATCAAACTTTACATCCATCAGAGCCTCGCCCGTTCTTCTGGCAAGATCAATTCCCTCCTGAGCAAGAGGAATGTCTGCTGAACCCTGAGCCTTATGAAGGTGGTTCCAGGGCGTCAGACCGTGTCTTACAATATATAAAAGCATCAGCTTCTCAACTCGATTCCAAGGCCTTCCAGACCATTTAAAATTTTCTTCATTGCCGCAGAAATCTCGCTTTCTTCCAGGGTCTTATCGTGATCACGGAATACAAGCGCATAAGCCATAGACTTGTAGCCACCCTTGATCTGGCTTCCTTCGTAGATATCAAACAGCTGATAGCTCTCCAGGATCTTTCCGCCTCTCTGAGCAAGAATGTCCTCGATCTGACCTGCAAGCACCTGTTTCGGAACCAGCATACTGATGTCACGGGTTACTGCCGGATATTTTGCAATTCCGGTAAACTTGCGGTCAAAATTTGCAAATTCAAGAACGCTCTTGATATCGATCATTGCGATATATGCGCGCTCCCCAATTCCATAATTATCTGCAACCAGCGGATGAACCTCTCCAAGGTAACCTACAACGGTTCCCTCGTATACCATATCGGCCTGTCTTCCAGGATGAAGAAATGGTTTTCCGCTTGCCGGATCATACTCCATTTTCTTCTTCATACCGATTTTTTCGAAGAACTCCTCACAAACGCCCTTCATGTCAAAGAAATCACCGGTTCCGTACATTCCAAGTGTAAACATGGTTCTTTCATCTGGAAGCTCGGTAAGTGGAAGTGCCTTCGGAAGATATACATTTCCAAGCTCATAAAGACGAACGTCTTTGTTTCTTCTGTTATAGTTAGTTGCCAGAGAAGAAAGCATTCCATTCAGTGTACTGGTACGCATAATGCTGTAGTCCTCACCAAGAGGATTGCTGATGGTGATCACCTGACGAAGTACATTATCTTCTGGAATTCTCAGTTTGTCAAATACCTTCGGGCTCTCAAATGAGTAAGTCATACCTTCTGAGAATCCGCAGTACTCTGCAATATCTCTTGCGATATTTTCAATGCGAAGCTTGAATGGCATTTTTCCTGTAGTAGCCTCACCGGATGGCAAAGTTGTAGGAATCTTGTCATATCCGTAGAAACGTGCAATTTCTTCTGCAACATCTGCCATGCAGTGGATATCCTGGCGGAAAGTCGGTGCTACGATTTCATTTGTCTCCTCATCATAGGTGAGTTCGATCTTTGCAAGATAGCCAAGCATCTCTTCTTTGGAAAGATTTGTTCCAAGAAGACCGTTGATACGGTCTGGCTCAAATTTTACACGGGATGGCTTGCTGACCTTATTGCAGATATCAACCATACCGCCAACAACCTCACCGGCACCAAGCTCTTCCATCAGCTGGCAGGCTCTGTCGATTGCAGCCTTTGCATTATTCGGATCAAGACCTTTCTCAAACTTGCCGGAAGCATCTGTACGAAGTCCGATTCTCTTGGAAGAAAGTCTGATGTTTGTTCCATCAAAGCAGGCTGCCTCAAACAGAACTGTGTGTACGTCATCTGTGATCATGGAGTTCTCGCCGCCCATAATACCTGCGATTCCAACTGGTTTCTCACCATCGCAGATCATCAGGACGTTCTCGTCCATAATACGTTCCTGACCATCCAGTGTGACAAATTTCTCATCTTTACCCGCACAGCGTACAACAATTTCATGGTTTGCAATCGTATCGAGATCGTAAGCATGCATTGGCTGTCCAAACTCTTCCATTACATAGTTGGTGATATCTACCAGATTGTTGATCGGGCGGATTCCATTGGAAGCCAGGCAGCGCTGCATCCATTTCGGAGATGGTCCGATCTTAACATTTTTTACAACTCTTGCACAATAACGTGGGCAAAGCTCCGGTTTCTCTACAGTTACCTTTACGTAATCAGAAGCTTTTTCATCATTTCCTGTCTCTTTAACTTCCGGAGGGTAAAATTTCTTACCAAAAGTAGCTGCTGCTTCTCTTGCAATTCCAAGAACACCGTAACAGTCAACACGGTTGGATGTGATCTCATATTCAAATACAACGTCATCAAGTCCAAGAGCCTTAATAGCGCTTTCACCTACAACTGCGTTTTCCGGGAATATATAAATTCCATATTCTGGGGCTTCCGGATACATATCCCGGTTGCTTCCCAGCTCTTCGATGGAGCACATCATGCCGTTGGACGGTACTCCGCGAAGTTTTCCGGCTTTGATCCTGATTCCGCCAGGAGTCATTTTTCCATCATGTCCTCCTGCTACACGACCTCCGTCAAGAACAACCGGAACCTTGTCTCCCTCTTTTACGTTTGGAGCACCCGTAACGATCTGGATCACCTCAGATCCGATATTCACCTGGCAGATGATCAGCTTATCTGCATCCGGATGTTTCTCAATTTTCTCAATCTGTCCGATTACAATCTTTTCAAGGTCAGCATCAAGCCTGGTGAAGCCTTCTACCTTTGTACCTGACAATGTCATTGCATCTGTATATTCCTGTGCGGTTACGTCAAGATCCGGCACATACATTTTCATCCAAGATAATGAAGTATTCATTTATTTAATCCTCTTCTCACTCTAATATTTATATTATGAAAGGTAACTGCTCAGTACTTTCACAGTTACACGCTTCGCGATGCCCAGAAATCAGAACTGCTTCAGGAAACGGATGTCGTTCTCATAAAGCAGACGCATATCATCAATCTCATATTTCAGAAGCGCAATACGCTCAAGACCTACGCCGAATGCAAAACCAGTGTACTCCTCCGGATCAATTCCACACATGCGAAGTACATTGGGATGAACTGTTCCACAGCCAAGGATTTCAATCCAGCCGGATCCTTTACAGAAACGGCAGCCTTTTCCGCCGCATTTGAAGCAGGAAACATCAACCTCTGCACTTGGCTCTGTAAACGGGAAGTGATGTGGTCTGAATTTTGTTTTGGTTTCTGGTCCGAAAAGCTCTTTCGCAAATACTTCAAGAGTTCCTTTCAGGTCTGCGAACGTAATATTTTTATCTATTACAAGGCCCTCAATCTGATGGAAGGATGGAGAATGAGTTGCATCTACTTCATCAGAACGGAATACTCTTCCAGGTGCGATCATACGAATCGGCAGTTTGCCTTTTTCCATGGCACGTGCCTGAACCGGAGATGTCTGGGAACGAAGAAGTATGGAATTATTGATAAAGAAAGTATCCTGCTCGTCTCTTGCCGGATGATTCTCCGGAATATTCAGCTTGGTAAAGTTGTAATCTGCATATTCAACTTCCGGACCTTCTACAACTTCATAGCCCATTCCAATAAAAATGCGCTCAACCTCTTCCAGCGCAATGCTGTTGGGATGACGATGACCGATTCTGGATTTCTTTGCAGGTAGGGTAACATCGATTACTTCTGCTTTCATCTTCTCTTCTCTGACTGCTTCTTCCAGTTTCTGTCTGGACTCTTCAAGAAGACCTTCGATCTTAGCTCTGGTCTCGTTTACAAGCTGGCCAACCTTCGGTCTCTCCTCCGGGGAAACGTCTTTCATTCCTTTTAAGATTGCGGTAAGCTCTCCCTTTTTTCCAAGATATGCCACACGCACATCATTTAATTTATCCAGGCCTTCGGATTCTTCAATCCGTACTCTGGCGTTCTCAGCCAGTTCCTGAAGTCTTTCTTTCATATCCATGGTTCATTTCTCCTTTATTTTTATAATCTGCCAGATGAGGGGGGGAAGGAAGGTAAGAAAATATCTACATAGCAGATTTTTTCTTTCGTAAAGCGGATTGTTCAGCGCTCGCGCTCCAAGGACTTTACAATGCGAAAAACCCGCTTTGCGTATTTCCTACATTTTCGCGGCAGTCACCAAGTTCTCACCCAAGCGTGGACTTTGACTCTTGCTCGTGAAAATAAAAAAGCTCCGTCCCCAACAAAAGGGACGAAGCATATTCCGCGGTACCACCCTGATTCCTGTATATACAGGCTCTCCCGCCGCTTAACGCGCAGCTTCACGTCGCTTCCTACTGAAATTTCAGAAACGCGGCTCCGGTGCGAAACTCAGAAACTATCTGAACTTAAGGAAGCTTACAGCCGGTGGCTTCCTCTCTCTGAAAGAAAATAATTTCCTAAAAACACCTTCCTGGCTTTTTCTCTTTTATAACTATGCCACATCAGAGTGAATCTGTCAAGAGGTTAATTTGTCTGTTGCTCTTCCTTCTTTTTCTCAGCTGAAGCTTTCATCTCAATCTTTTTCTTTCTCTCATTCTCTTTTTCCAGATATTTTTTCTTCTCTTTATTAAGCTCTTTTTCCGCCTCATCGCGCTCGCGGCTGAGCATTTCCCTCATGGATGCCTGGGCCATTCTGAACTGTTTTTCAAAATAAGCGTTGATCTCTGCTCCATACAGCAGCAGATTCATACAGATATACAGCCACAGCATCACCATGATCAACGCAGTCAGGCTTCCATACATATTGCTGAAGCCTGGAAACATGTCAAAATAAATAGAAAAGAAATAGGAAAACAGGGACCACCCTGCTGCAATCAGAAGAGCTCCCGGCACCTGACTTTTAAAAGTAGCTTTACGGTTTGGAAGCATTTTATACAAAATCAGAAAGATCAGAAACAGTCCGGCAAATACAAGCGCCGTCCTGGCTCCAATGATCTTTCCGATAATTCTCCCAAGGAATGGAACGTACTTTCCTGCCATAATCTGAATCTGATTTCCAAGAACCAGAAGCAGAAGACTTGCAATAATTGCAATGCTGAACAGAAATGTATAAACAACTGCATACATTCTGGTAATCAGCCAGTTACGGGTCTCATGGACGTGATAAATGCTATTCAGTCCGTTCGTAAGGGATTGCATGGCTTTTCCTGCTGACCACAATGCCATGATAGCAGAAATCGGAACTACCGCCGTGCTTCTGCCATATACTTCTGATACAATGGTAAGCACAAAATTCTGTATATTGTGGGGCACAAATGCCCGGATGGTTTCGCTGACCATATTGTATGTTAAAGGTGTATATCGAATTATAGTCGTGAGAAACAGAATAAACGGAATAAAAGACATAATCAGGAAATATGCTGCCTGTGCCGCATAAGCTCCCACATGGTCTCCATTTGCCCTGTCCATAAAACCGAACAGAAGCTGGAGAACGCTCTGTTTTTCTTTCTTCTTATCCATATGATTGCTCCTGTTACATTTTCGTAATCATTTTTTGTATCATATCACGAAACATGCTTTCTGTCTACTTTTTCCTGGTGTTACTGTTCTTTCCGTTCACAGCAACAATTACTGTTCACTCCATAATCAGTAAACGCTTCGCGATGCACAAAAAGACGAACCTTCCTGTGACAAGCACAAACAGCAGCGTTTGCTGCGCAAACTTAATTCTCGGGTTTTCTGTGAACTTTGTTCACAAAAATACCTTGCAAAATGTCATGTTTCCCGCTTTGACAGGTTATTCCCCACCACTTCCAACGTAATATCCTTAAAAAAATAATTTAGGATATCCTGCCAGCCATAGCCTTCCCTGGCCATTTCATTTGCCCCGTTCTGGCTCATTCCCACACCGTGTCCATACCCTTTCCCCTGAATCTGTACTGCCTTACCGGATTTCACGTTCAGTTCAAAATAGGCGCTTGGCAGAAGATTACTGCCGTTCACAATACTTCCATCTTTTTCTGTAATCAAACACCCTGCCGGGGAAAGAAATTGCCGTATTTCATATTCGCCTTCCAGCTGTATACTTTTATTTTCCGTCACAATCTCCATTCCCGTAACTGCACCACTGATATTCTTTTTAATAACCTGAAGTCCTATAAATTTCCCACTGCCTTCCAGATTTCCCGATCGTTTCTCCAAAGTTTCCCAGGGAATTTCCACGCTCCAGCTGCTCCATGGCATATTCTGGTCAAAATCACATTCTACACTTTTCAGATAAGCTGCTGACCTGTCTGCTCCCCATATCTCATCTGTGCTTGTCCTGCCTGCTGATGTAGAAAAATAATAAGCCGTGATCGGTTCTCCATTCTGGCATAGGATCTGACCTTTTGTATCCTGTACTGCTTTATTTGTTCTTTTATCTGCCCCAAAATTGTTGTAAACCTGATAATTCACGCTGTCATCTACATCCGCCCCATATTTTTCCAGACTGTTTTCCTGTATCTGGCAAACTGCATAGGTTCTGGCACATACTGCCTGGGCCATCAATGCCTGTTCTTCATAGGATGCAGGCATTTCACTTGGGACTACAGCTTCCAGATAAGCTTCCAGGGACAATTCATTAATAATCAGCAGCCCCTGCGCTGTCTTTTTAATTTCCAGAGTTCCATAATAAACAGGAGGATTCTGAGCTCTTTCAATAGAGGGAATCGCAATGCCATCAGTTCCCCCGTCCAGAAGCAGACTATCATTCTGGAGCTCCTGTGAATCCGGGGTGTAGGTATGTTCTTTTCCTTTTTGTTCTATGGTTACTGACTGGTGATAACAGGATTGCCAGGACGAGTCTGTGAGCAGAACGCGAATGGAAGGCTCTCGTTGTTGCACCTTGTTTTCGTCAGTTTCCTTTTTCTTTTCTTTCTGCTCCCTTTTGGCACTTTCTTCACTCCTCTTGTTCATTTCTGCGGCTTTTCCAAACAAAAGCAGCCAGCCCAGCAGTACAATCAGAAAATAATTCAATCCATAAAAAAATCTGGTCTTCTTCATACAAAAGTATATGAAGAAAACCAGACAAAAATATCTGTATTATAATTATTTTCTTACGTCAAATTTATATGCGGTAAAAGACTGATATTTCTCACCAGCTTCCAGTACTGGTGAATGGAATGCTTCCACATTTACTGCATTTGGTTCAACCTGTGTCTCAAGGCAGAAGCCTTCACGCTTATTGTAAACATGTCCATTCTTACCCTTCTCGTCAATAACAAAATTACCAGCATAGAACTGCACACATGGACAATCTGAAATCACATCCATCGTAATGCCAGAGGTTTCATTGTAAGCAGCTGCAACCGTTCTCCGACTGCCTTTCGCGTAATTGTCAGTCACATAATTGTGGTCATATCCGCCTGTGTACTTCAGCTGCTGGAAGTCTGCCTCGATTTCCTGGCCAATCTTTTTCGCCTTATTAAAATCCATAGGAGTACCCTCTACTGCTGCATATTCGCCTGTAGGAATAGAAAACTCATCCACCGGATTATAATCTCTGGCATGGATTGTAAGATATGTATCAAGAACCTTGCCGCTTCCCTCCCCTGTAAGGTTGAAGTAGGAATGGTTGGTCATATTTGCCAGTGTCGCCTTGTCACTGATTCCACTATAGTAAATCTGCAGGGTATTGTCCTCTGTAAATTCATATGTAACAGACACCTGGAATTCTCCTGGAAATCCATTCTCGCCATCCGGGCTGATCCTGGAAAAAGTAATGGCATTCTTATCAGAATCTGTATTCTTAACAGTCCAAATCTTCTTCTCGAAGCCATTGGGACCGCTGTGAAGATTATTGTCATTCTCATTCTTGTCAAGCTGGTATTCCTGTCCATAAAGGGAAAATCTGGCACCTGCGATACGGTTTCCACTTCTTCCTATGATTGCACCAAAGAAGCAGCCATTTACTTCGTACTGCTGAACGTCGTCATAACCAAGCACCACATCCGTAAGCTCCCCATCTTTGTCCGGAACGCAAAGCTTCACAAGAATGGCACCGTAATCCATCACTTCTGCATATGCACCGGATTTATTCTCCAGATGGTATAAAGTAATCTCTTCCCCAGAGGTTAAGTTTCCAAATTTCTTTGCTGTAACACCCATATTACCTGCCTCCCTGTTCTAAAAAATCCCAGAATGCCGTTCCCTTTCTTTTGACGCCTAGCTAACCGCTAGGTGGGTATCCTCAACAGGACTTCTGCCTACCACAACGAGAGGTCTGACATCCGCACTGCGATATTGGATTCCCTTGATGTCAATGTAGGTTCAAAAATAAAAGGGGCCTCGCACATCCCAGGATTCATTTTTCTAAAAATAATTATACTCTAGTATATACTGTTTTTCAACAGAAAATGCACAAATTCTTTTTACTGATTTTTAACTGATTTTTAGAATCTCTTTCACAGTTGCAGGCATATCTTCTGCATCTACTACCCGGTCATGAAGTACTGGTGCAGTACGGATATCGTTGACAGCCTTCGGAACTGCCACCCCGGAAAGCTTCTCAAGTGCGTCTGCAAGCCCGAAATCATCCAGATTCTCATGTCCTTCTGAGATTGCATCCATAACACTTCTGGTAAACTTGTATGGACTTGCTGTAGAAGCAATAACTGCCGGAATCTTATCCCCGGTATCTTTCACATATTTTTTGTATACGCCAGCAGCAACTGCAGTATGTGTATCAATCACATAATCACTTGTCTTATATACTTCGCGGATAGCTTCCTTCGTCTCTTCTTCGGAGCAGTAGTTTCCATAGAAATCTTTCAGCTGGGCTTTCATCTCGGGTGTAATAGTGTATTCACCACCCTTGGAAAGATTTTCCATGAGTTTTGCACACTCCTCAGGATTTCCGCCTGCAATGCGATAGATCAGGCGCTCCAGATTGCTGGAAATCAAAATATCCATAGATGGAGAACTGGTAAGGATAAAGTCTCTCTTTCTATTGTATGTACCTGTGGAGAAGAAATCAAACAGAACCTTGTTCTCATTAGAAGCACAAATCAGCTTGTTCACCGGAAGTCCCATCTGTTTTGCATAAAATGCTGCCAGAATGTTTCCAAAATTTCCTGTAGGAACTACTACATTGATTTCCTGTCCGGCTTCGATCTTGTTCTGGCGCACCAGTGCAGCATATGCATATACATAATAAACGATCTGGGGAACAAGACGTCCAATGTTAATGGAGTTTGCAGAAGAGAACTGGAATCCAGCCTGGGAAAGCTCTGCTGCCAGTTCTTTATCATTGAACATTTTCTTTACAGCTGTCTGGGCATCGTCAAAATTACCTGTGATGCCCACAACGTAGGTATTGGCACCTTTCTGGGTTACCATCTGCTTCTCCTGGATCGGGCTTACGCCATGCTTCGGATAGAATACAATAATCCTGGTTCCCGGAACATCGGCAAAACCTGCAAGTGCTGCTTTTCCAGTATCTCCGGAGGTCGCAGTCAGGATAACGATCTCATTTTTTACATTATTCTTTCTTGCTGCAGTAGTCATAAGATATGGCAAAATGGAAAGTGCCATGTCTTTAAATGCAATTGTAGGACCATGGAAAAGTTCCAGATAATATGCCCCGTCAGCTTCCTTAAGAGGTGCGATCACATCTGTGTCAAACTTCTTGTCATATGCTCGGTTGATACAAGTGCGCAGCTCTTCTTCTGTAAAGTCAGTAAGAAGGCGGCTCATTACCTGATAAGCAGTTTCCTGATAAGTCATTCTGGAAAGTTCATCCATAGAAACATCAAGTGCCGGAATCTGTGTTGGTACAAACAGTCCTCCATCTTCAGAAAGTCCCTTTAAAATAGCCTGGGAAGCGGTTACCGGTTCTCCTTTTCCTCTGGTGCTCTGGTACATTACCTGCATTTGTTATTCCTGCCTTTCGCTTATTGTTATGAGGTACACATTCCGGAATCTGTAACCTTCCGACAGTCATCCTCTCTTTGTTATCATATTTTAACTTTACAGGTATTATACATACTTCACCGTGCTAAATCAACACCCAATTTGAAAAAGCCACCTGGAATTGTAATTGATATGCCCCTTGTCAAGTAGACAGGTGAGATATCTAAAGGTAAGCGACAAAAATACCTACATTTCATTTTGGAGTGTAGGTATTTTTATGCACACCATTTCTCTTT
>NZ_JADNDC010000052.1:0-24037 GCF_015551645.1 Ruminococcus sp. D54t1_190329_F1 | reverse complement strand
GTCGTAGCCCGCTACGACGCCCTCATCCGGGTGAAATCTCCCACAAATTGTGACGCACATCTTGCAGAAAGCCTTTTTCAAACACGCTCTAGTTTCTTTTCCCACTCATTTTTTAATTAATGTTTTTGTTCCTGTTCACAGAAAACCCGAAAATTGCGGCGCAAAATCATGCGAATGCATGATTTCTGTACATCACGAAGCGTGCTGCCGGTCAGGTCATAGACAGCAACATGTTTTTAGCTTCAGAAATTGTAATACGGTTCCTCATCCCGTGCCCGATACTCATGCTTCTCATAATAGCCGATCAAAGCTCCATCCTCATCACGCAGGGCCACCATATATACGTCCTTCGCCTGTTTCTCATTATAAAAAGTATGGATCCGGTTGTGCTCCTTATCTTCTTCAAACCAGGCAACCACTTTTTCAATTATTTCCTTTGACTTCGGATTGTGACAATTCATAAGACTTTTTCCAAGCAGTGCCTCACCACCCCATTTATGATAACTCTCCACAGCCTTCGGATTCATGTAGATAATTTCATGCTTCAGGTTGCAGATGACAACGGATGCAACATCCTGATCAATAATACTTTTAAAATATGGTGTCAGATTCATTTTAAATTTTCCCTCCTGCTATAAAGCCTTTTTCAAACACGCTCCAGATAATGGATCTGGTTTCTGTTTACTTCAATAATCCCTTCTTTTCGCATTTTTCCAAGCTCATTGGAAAGCGCACTTCTGTCTACTCCAAGATAATCAGCCAGTTCCTGCCGGTTAAAGGGAATCATAAACCGGCTGCTGCCCTGCTGCACCATCTCCTGGGAAAAATAGGAAAGCAGCCTCCCCCGGATGGATTTCGGTGCCGTATGAAGGCTTCTTCTGGAAAGTTCCAGGTTCTTCTTCGCCATGACCATCAGCATGTTACGGATCAGTTTCTCATGGCAGGGGCAGGTATCCGGACAGGTGCGAAAAATCTTTCCCACCTCCAGAAAAAGGATCTGGCAGTCCTCTGCAGCTGTCACCCCTATGAGCAGCTTTTCCCCTGGAATACAGGCATATGTCTCTCCGAAAACCTGACCTGGCGCGATCCGGTTCAAAATACTCTTGTTTCCCATCATGTCAATGTTCTCAATATGAACACTGCCGTTAAGCACAAGTCCCATCGTCTTCACCTGGTCTCCCACCTGCCAGATCGTGCTGCCCTTGGCATAGCTTTGCGGAGTGGCTTTCAGACAGGAAAGCATGTGCTTTGTTTCTTCTGGACTTGTTCCCTGAAAGAGAAAAGTCCTGGAAAGAAATTCATAATTCATTTTTCTCCTTTTGTTGTTATAACAACATACTTGTTGGTTGGATTATATTATAGTATGCGTACAAAGTCAAGGACGGAGGCAGAAATAAATTATCCATCTCTGACTTTCTCATGCGAAACGAAAAGAATTTCCTGTTACTTTTCCTTTTGCAACTACAAAACATTCAGAACCCAATCAACTTATTTTTACGAAATACTTATACCTTATAGAACAATATGATCAAATTCAGGAGGAAACTATTTATGGAACAGAACATGTTTTGCTTTCAGTGTGAACAAACTGCCGGATGTACCGGCTGTACAGGTGCCAAAGGAGTCTGTGGAAAGACCGCGGATACGGCCAGACTTCAGGATGAACTTACCGGAGCTCTCATCGGACTCTCCCATGCAGCAGATGAGAATACACCACTTGCAGAAACCACATGGAAACTGATGGTGGAAGGTCTGTTTGCTACCCTTACCAACGTAAGCTTCGATGACAAAGCCATCGCAGAAATCACAGACCGCATCCACCAGGAAAAAGCCCGGCTTCGCCCAGACTGTGGCGGCTGTGCTTCCCCTTGCGGACATAACGACGACTACGATATGAAGCTTCTCTGGAACGCCCAGGAAGACATCCGTTCCCTGAAATCCCTGATTCTTTTTGGAATCCGTGGAATGGCAGCTTATGCCTACCATGCAATGACACTTGGATATACTGACACAGAAGTAAATGAATTTTTTGCAAAAGCACTTTTTGCACTGGGCGAGGACTGGGATATGGACCTGCTTCTTCCTATTATAATGGAAGCAGGCAAATACAATCTCTCCTGCATGGAGCTTCTTGACCGCGCCAACACTGCCACCTACGGCACACCAGCTCCTGTTACAGTACCTCTTACTGTGGAAAAAGGCCCATTCATCGTCATTACCGGTCACGACCTGCATGACCTAAAACTTCTTCTGGAACAAACAGAAGGAAAAGGCATTAATATTTACACCCACGGTGAAATGCTTCCCTGCCATGCTTATCCGGAACTGAAAAAGTACAGTCACCTGAAAGGAAACTTCGGTACTGCATGGCAGAACCAGCAAAAAGAATTTGCAGAACTTCCAGCTCCTGTTCTTTTTACCACCAACTGCCTGATGCCGCCGAAACCAAGCTACATGGACCGGGTATTTACTACAGGAACTGTCACTTTCCCTGGAACTGTTCACATTAATGAAGAAAAAGATTTCACACCAGTTATCCAGCGTGCCCTGGAGCTTGGCGGATATCAGGAAGATCAGCATTTTACCGGAATCAACGGCGGAACTTCCGTTACAACCGGCTTCTCCCATGGAACCATTCTTGGCGTTGCAGATCAGGTAATTGATGCTGTAAAAGCAGGTGCTATCCGTCACTTTTTCCTGGTAGCAGGCTGCGACGGCGCAAGAAGCGGACGCAATTACTATACCGATTTTGTAAAGCAGTCTCCTTCTGATTCCATAATTCTTACACTTGCATGCGGAAAATACAGATTTAACGACCTGGACCTTGGAACCATCGGTGGGCTTCCAAGACTGATGGATATGGGACAGTGCAACGATGCTTACGGCGCGATCAAGGTTGCAGGCGCTCTTGCAGAAGCATTTGGATGTGGGGTAAATGAGCTTCCTCTTTCCATGGTGCTCTCCTGGTATGAGCAGAAAGCAGTTTCCATTCTGCTTACCTTGCTTCACCTTGGAATCAAAAACATCCGTCTTGGCCCGACCCTTCCGGCATTTTTATCACAGAATGTGCTCAATTATCTGGTAGAAAACTTTGGGATCGCTGCGATTACTACGCCGGAGGAAGATTTGAAAACGTTATTGGGATAAGGAGGATACTCTCATGATCAGAAAAATCATTCATATAGATGAAGAAAAATGCAACGGCTGCGGGCTCTGTGCCCGCGCCTGCCACGAAAGTGCAATTGGAATTATAGATGGAAAAGCAAAACTGCTTCGGGAAGATTACTGCGACGGTCTGGGAGACTGCCTCCCTGCCTGTCCAACAAATGCCATTTCTTTTATAGAAAAGGAGGCAGCTGCTTACGACGAAGCCGCAGTTCTGGAAAATAAGAAAAAGCTGGAAGCACACTCCCAGCTTCAACAGTGGCCGGTACAGATTAAGTTAGTTCCCATCAATGCTCCATATTTTGACGATGCTGACCTTCTTATTGCTGCAGACTGCACAGCCTATGCTTACGCTAACTTCCATCAGGATTTTATCAAAGGTAAGATTACTCTTATCGGCTGTCCGAAACTGGACTCTGTAGATTACAGTGAAAAGCTCACCGAAATCATCCGTCAGAACAATATCAAGAGTGTTACCATCGTGCGTATGGAAGTTCCATGCTGCGGCGGAATCCAGAATGCAGCCATAAATGCCATGAAAGCCAGCGGAAAATTTCTTCCATGGCAGGTGTACACCATCTCCACAGATGGAAGGATTCTTGCCTGATTTTGCCCCACAAAAATCCGGACTGCTCCACACAGCCCGGATTTTTTATCCCTGTAATCCCTTTGATTGATGAATCATATCTTCCACTACAATATCAAAGATTTCTCCAATGGAATTACAAAATTGAATGTACTCCCATTTCTTTATTCTTCTTTATTCTTCTTTTCTCTTATAACTCCAAAATCATTTTTAATACATTCAGTACGCTGTCCGGACCTGGTTTCTCCAGTACGTATCTGGCGGCCTGCTTGGCTTCCTCGCGGGCAGTAGTAACTGCATAGCTCTTTCCAGCTTCCAGCAGCATGCTCACATCATTGCAGTTATCTCCGAAAGCAACAACCTCTTCTCTCTTCGTAATTCCAAGACGGTTACAAAGTTTCTGAAGAGCATTTCCTTTTCCGGAATGCACATCCACGAAATCCACCCAGTAATCACCGGAAGCCATGATCTGAATCTTATCTCCAAAACGCCGCTTCGCTTCCTCTGCTCCTACAGCTGCATCCACTTCTTCATTGTACATGGCAACTTTTGTCATAGTTTCTGGAGCATTCAGTACATCGTCCACTTCATTTACATGAAGTTTGTACCCTTCCCGAAGTTTCTTCACAAAAGCCTGGTCTGCCCGCTCCACGTATGCCTGGGCACTGCCTGCTGTCATGAAAGAAGCTCCCTCTTGGGCTCTCACATACTCCACAACCTCTTTGAGTATATCTGCAGGAATTGCCATTTTCTCAATAATTTCTCCCTGATAGGAAATGATTCCACCATTTCCTGCAATAAAATAAATATCATCTTTTACAGGTGCAAACACTCTTTCAATACTGTCATATTCTCTGCCGCTGACAGCCGCAAATACAATTCCCTTAGCCTTCAGCTTTCGGATAATGTCATAAATTTCCGGATTAATATCCATGGTGCCTTCTTTCAGAAGTGTACCATCCAGATCTGATGCAATCAGTTTTATCATAGCTTTACCTCATGTATTCTAATAAAAATCCACCTACCGCACAGGGGATTTCAACATATTTTCTATTCCATAAAAAAGTCCACAGAACTCCCAACCTTTATCTGTCAGAAATCCTGTGGACTATTATACTATGAAAGGAACACTTTATCCAGAGTATATTAAAAAATCATTCCTGCAAGCTACATAATATGGTTTGTTCCCACGCCTTCGACATACCACACAGGCCTTCCAGAAAGTTATCAAAAACGAAACCTCTCTTCTCAAAAGTTCTATTTCTGTTCCTTCTGTACTTCTATAATATTGGCACAATCTTCATAGCCAGACGGAATCCTGTCTGTAATTATCGTAGATCTGTAAAAATCTGCAAAGGTCACAGAACTGATATTATCAAACTTGGAACTATCGCAGAGCACATAGCACTCCCTGCACTGCTCCATGGCAGCTGCTTTAACTGCCGCTTCATTGGCATCCGGGGTAGTACAACCACTCTTTCTGGTAAGTCCATTGGTTCCAAAAAAGCCTTTGGTAAAATGATAACCACGAATCGTGTTCATAGCCTGATTACCAATTACTGCTTCTGTAGTGCTCTTCAGCTCACCACCTACAAGAAGAACCTTAAAGCCTCTTCCTGCCAGTGTCTGGGCATGTACCACTGCATTGGTAACAAATACTGCCCTTGTAATCTTAAGAAACTTCAGCATATCCCCAGTAGTAGTACCTGCATCAATATAGACAAAATCCTCATCCTGGATAAGACCTGCTGCATATTTTGCGATCCGGTCCTTCTCCTCCAGCTTCAGTCCCATTTTCTCGGCAACTGAATATTCATATGCAGTTACCCGCTCCTTCAGTTCCACGGCACCGCCGAAAACTTTCTCCAGCTTGCCTTCCTTATCCAGTGCAGTGATATCTCTTCGCACTGTTGACTCTGATGTATCTAAAAGATCCTTCACTTCTGTGACAGTAATACTTCCTTTCTCTCTCAGAAGTTCCAAAATGATCTCATGTCGCTGCTGTGTTAACATTCTTTTCCCGCCTTATAATCTGTAACATTGGTTTCCAGAATGATCTTACGCAGTGGAAGAATACTTCCTGGTGAAACAGAAAGTTCGTCCACACCCATTGCCAGAAACTCTTTTGTAAGTGACTGGTCAGCACCAAGTTCTCCACAGATTCCAGCCCAGATACCAGCCTTATGGGCATTCTCCACAACCAGGGAGATCATGCGCAGCACTGCTGGGTGATGAGGATCAAAAAACAGATCAAGCTGAGGATTCTGACGATCGATTGCCATAGTATACTGGCTGAGATCGTTGGTTCCGATGCTGAAGAAATCAACCTCTTTCGCAAGATCATCACTGATGATTGCTGCTGCCGGAGTCTCAATCATAATTCCCTGTTCCGGATTGCCAAACTCTACGCCCTGAGTGGTAAGCTCCGCTTTCACTTCCTCTACGATTTCCTTGATCTTACGCACTTCCTGTACGCTGGTGATCATAGGATACATAATTGCGATCTTGCCAAATGCACTGGCACGGAATAAAGCACGAAGCTGTGTCTTGAAAATCTCCGGTCTTGTCAGACAGATACGGATTGCCCTGCATCCCAGTGCCGGATTCTCTTCATGCTCCATGTGGAAATAATCGCATTGCTTGTCTGCACCAATGTCCAGTGTACGGATGATCACTCTCTTACCTGCCATAGTCTGTGCAACCTGTCTGTAAATCTGGAACTGTTCTTCCTCTGTTGGGAAATCTTCTTTCTCCAGATAAATAAACTCACTTCTGAAAAGACCGATTCCACCGGCATCATTCTGAATGACTGTTGCCAGATCCTTGATGTTGCCAATATTAGCGTACAGCATTACTTTCTGTCCGTCAAGAGTAACGTTCTCTTTTCCTTTAAGGGTCAAAAGAAGCTGCTTTCTGGAAAGATCTTCTTCCTGGCGCTTCTTCATCTCTGCCAGAGTCTCCTCATCCGGATCTACATAAAATGTACCGTTTGCACCGTCTACAATTCCAAGTCTGCCATCAATCTCACTCTCAAGAGGCACGGAAGCATTTACAAGTGCAGGAATCGCCATGGTCCTTGCAAGAATCGCTGTATGGGAATTCAAGGAGCCTTTCACTGTAACAAAAGAGAGAACTTTATCCTTATCCAGCTGTACAGTCTCTGATGGCGCCAGATCCTCTGCCACGATGATCTTCGGCTCGTCTGCATCTACAGCCCCTGTCTCTTCTCCATTTAAAATGGTAAGAAGCCGCTCAGAAATATCACGAACATCTGCCGCACGCTCTCTCATATAATCGTCGTCCATTGCAGAAAACATCTGCGCATAATTGTCACCTGTAGTTGCCACTGCATACTCTGCATTTACGCCCTGGCTGCGAATGATATTCTCTACAGATTCATTATATCCATCGTCCTCCATCATCATCTGATGAACCTCGAAGATTGCTGCATTGGCTTCCCCGACTTCTCTCAAGGCCTTATCGTAAAGTCCCTGAAGCTGTTTAATCCCTTCTGCCTTAGCTTTCTCATAGCGCGCCATCTCCTGTTCCGGATCATCAATCTTCACACGCTTAACCTGCTGCTCTTTTTTCTGATATACGCTGATCTTACCGATGGCAATACCACCGAAAACACTTTTTCCATTATATATCTGCATTTTTTCTCTCCTACTTATTTGATCTGCTGACAGGAAACCAAACGCTCCTTCCAGCCTTTCCCGTTCTCGTGATACTCACCAAAATCTCACGCAAATATCACTTTGACAGGCTGTTTACAAACAAACAGGGACATACCCGCAGGTATGTCCCCTTCCTGTCTTACAGAGTTTCCTGCATGAATTTGCTCACTGCCTCATATGCAGCGTCTTCATCTGCACCTTCAAATGTAAGAGTAACCTCGTCACCTTTCTTCACTGCAAGTCCCATAATTCCGAAGATTGCCTTACAGTTCATAGCCTTGCCGCCCTTTGCGATCTTGATATCAGAAGAAAAAGCCTTTACTGCTTTTACAAGCTCTCCTGCTGGACGTGCGTGGATTCCTTCCGGGTCTGTTACAACATATTTAAATTCTCTCATGATTCATTCCTCCATTTTTCTTTTTATCTTTGGTCTCTATTGATTTTCTTATTATTTGATTTCTTTATATCGGATTTCACATTCTGTGTCAATCACTATTCACGATTATGTTACTGTTCATGACCTTCACAATAACACGATTATACCTGCATATCTTTTCCAGACATGAGTTACCATTCATTCCGCAGCCAATATTAGAGCCTGTTTGAACATCCATTGTCAGGCATTTTTCTTTTTCAGAACTCCCAGGAGCACTGCGGAAACAACAGTTCCCACTACCAGTGCACTCACATACTGCACTGCATTTCCCATAACCGGAACTACAAAGATTCCTCCGTGAGGTGCCATTAAAGTACATCCAAATGCCATGGACATTGCACCTGCAAGACCAGATCCAATGATACATGCCGGAAGCACGTGAAGCGGATCAGCTGCTGCGAAAGGAATAGCTCCCTCTGTGATAAATGCAAGTCCCATAATAAAGTTGGTCGGACCGGATTCTCTTTCTTCCTTTGTAAATCTGTCTTTGAAAAGAAGGGTGGCAAGTGCGATAGCACATGGCGGAACCATACCGCCAATCATAACGGCTGCCATAATATCATAATTACCGGCTGCGATTGCTGCAGTACCAAATACATATGCTGCCTTGTTAAACGGACCACCCATGTCGATTGCCATCATTCCGCCAAGGATCAGTCCAAGAACGATCTTACTGGAGCTTCCCATGGAGGTAAGTCCGTTATTCAGTGCTGTATTGATACCACCCATGATGGGCTCTACAACAAACAGCATCAGAAGTCCCATGATCAGAATACCAACAACCGGATAAATCAGAACCGGTGCGATCTTCTCAAGAGCTTCCGGAAGCTTCTCACATACCTTACGAAGTCCCAGAATAATATATCCTGCTGCAAAACCAGCTACCAGAGCACCAAGGAAACCTGAAGTTCCGCTGTGTGCCATCATACCGCCTACAAAGCCAAGTGCAAGAGCCGGCCTGTCACCAATTGCCATGGCAATAAATCCTGCCAGAACCGGAAGCATAAAGCCAAATGCCACATCACCAATCTGCTTGAACATGGCTGCTGCCGGAGTGATAGTACCAAAATTAGCTCGCTCTGCCACATCCAGGGCATTCATATCAACCATAAGACCATCGATCAAAAAGGCAATGGCGATCAGAATACCACCGCCAACTACAAACGGAAGCATATGGGAAACACCATTCATCAGCTGGGTGTAAATCTTGTGTCCCACACTGCCGCCGGTCTTATTCTGACTCTGTGATGAGGCTGATGCATTTCCGCTATGATAAACCGGTACGTTTCCAGACATGGCAAGCTCTACAAGTTCATCAGCCTTATTGATTCCGTCAGAAACCTGACGCTGAATCACTTTCTTGCCATCGAAACGATCCATGGGAACCTGAGCATCGGCCGCAACGATAATGCAGTCTGCATCCTGAATCTCCTGCTCTGTAAGCACATTCTTGGCTCCGCCAGAACCTCTTGTCTCAATTTTCACAAAACAGTTCTTCGCCTTGGCAGCCTTCTCAATTCCTTCTGCTGCCATGTAGGTGTGGGCAATTCCTGTAGGGCAGGAAGTAACAGCCAGAATCTTAAACTGATCCGCTTCAGCCTCTCCCATATCGGCCAGACGCTCATCTACGCTCTTCTTCTCCTCATCTGCCTGATCAATGATCGCAAGAAATTCCTCTGGTGTCTTCGCTGCACGAAGGCTCTTGGTAAAGTCCTCATCCATCAGCATCATGGAAAGCTTGCTGAGCACATCCAGATGAACATTATCCTCTGTATTTGGCGCAGCAATAAGAAACAGCAAGGTAACCGGCTCTCCGTCAAGAGAGTCAAAGTCAACACCTCCCGGGATCACCATAGCGGCAAGTCCTGGTTTCTCTACTGCATCACATTTACCATGAGGAATGGCGATTCCCTCCCCGATTCCTGTAGTACTTTCTTCCTCTCTGGCATAGACCTGCTTACGGTACGCTTCCTCATCATTAATCTTGCCACTTCTGGTCATAAGGGAAACCGCTGCATCCAGAGTCTGAGACTTATCTGCTGGGGCAGCATTTAACGAAATACTTCTTACGTCCAGTAAATCTGTGATCCTCATTTCTTCCTTTCCTCCTGATCCTTTCCTGTGATCTGCTGATATACAGCTTCAATCTCTTCTCTGGTAGCAAGATTCTCAGAAAACGCACTGGCACTTCCAGCTGCGATTCCCATGTGGAACGCATATTCATAATCCTGCTTCTCCATATATCCTGCCATAAATCCGGCAACCATGGAGTCTCCGGCTCCAACACCATTGATCAGCTTGCCTTTCGGTGCAGGCTCCTCATAAACGTCTCCATTCTCAGCAATAAGGACCGCTCCTTCTCCTGCCATGGAGATCAGTACATTCACAGCTCCCATCTTCTGGAGTTTCTTACCATATGGGATCACGGACTGGCGGTCTTTCAGTTCCACACCGAAGATCTCACCAAGTTCATGGTTATTTGGCTTAATGAGAAATGGATGATAGGGGAGAACCTTCATCAAAAGATCTCTCGTCGCGTCCACTGCGATTCTTACGCCTCTGCCGTCCAGCATAGCCATGATCTTCTGGTAGGCATCATCCGGCATGGATGATGGAATGCTTCCGGAAAGGAAAAGTACATCGCCTTGTCCAAGCTCTCCTAACTGCTTCATCAGCAGATCCACCTTATCAGTTCCGATCTTCGGTCCCTGTCCATTGATTTCTGTACCGTCTATACTCTTCAGCTTCAGATTGATTCTGGAAAAGCCTTCCCCTACCTGGATGAAACCATTCCTCACACCCATCTCCTCAAGACGTCTGATAATCTCATCTCCGGTAAATCCGGCTGTAAATCCAAGGGCTGTACTCTCAATTCCCAGATTCATAAGAACTGTAGAAACATTAATTCCCTTGCCTCCCGGCAAAAGCATCTCCGAACTGGTTCGATTGGTAAGACCAAGCTGGAAGTTCTCTACCGACACGATGTAATCCAGTGACGGATTAAAAGTCACAGTGTAAATCATTTCTGCCTCCTGCTTATTTTTGCTTGTTTTTGATTTGTTGTGCTTATTATACTTTCACGTACAGTCAAAGTCAATCAATCTTTTTCACAAGATTTTCACTTATGATTTATTACAATTGCACAAATATGAATTATTTTGACTGTTTTTGACTTTTATATAAAATAATGTACCAGATCATATTTGAAAAAGCGTTCTGCAAAATCTCCTGCAAAAAGAGGCGCACTTCTTTCAGAAAGCCTTTTTCAAGCACGCTCCAGTACAGTGAAAATTAAGTATCTGCTATATTTGCGCAGTATGTGACAGATCAGACAAGTCAATATGGCGGTTACTTACTATTGGCTGTACGAATAGTAATATCCATAAATCACAAAAAAATGCAGATATCAGGCTGTGTCCCAGCCTGAACCCTGCATTTTTCTGTATTTTATAATGATGGTCAAAATCAGTCATCAAATTCTGTTATTTTAATCAGTTCGAAGCGCTGTCACCGGATCACTTTTAGCAGCTTTTCTTGATGGGATCAGTCCGCCAAGAAGAGTCAGAACCACGCTCAGTCCGATCAGAACTACTGCTGCCACAGGAGGAAGAGCCGCCTTCACATTCACTCCGTCAGCCAGTGACCGGATAATGCTGTTCGCAGGAATGAGAAGAAGCAATGTAATTCCAATCCCCATAGCACCTGCGCAAAATCCGATAATAAACGTCTCCGCATTGAACACCTGTGACACGTTGTGCCTGGAAGCACCAATCGCTCTTAGAATACCAATTTCTTTTTTCCTCTCCAGAACACTGATATACGTGATAACACCGATCATAATGGAAGAAACCACAAGGGAAATCGCTACAAAAGCCACCAGAACATAACTGATAATATTTACAATATCCGTAACTGACGACATCAGCGTTCCCACAAGATCCGTATAAGTGATCACCTTCTCATCCTCTCCTGCCGCTTCCATATCCGCGTTATACTGATCCAGAATACCTACAATTTCTGATTTACTTTCAAAATCCTTTGGATAGATATTAATTCCGCCAGGAACATTTAGATCTGCATATCCAAGCTTTTTCAGATTTCCGTCATAAGAAGAATTTTCAGATGACAGTAGGGACATCATGAGCTCTGAGAGGTCGTCCTCATTCATGTTCATCTGAATTGCTTTTGCAAAAGCCTCCGGATTAATGGAAAGCGCATCTTCCATATTTCCCATGCCGCTTCCCAATCCGCCAAGTCCGCTCATAGCCTGGCTCATGGCAGAAGTAAGACTCGATGATACACTGGTCATCACAGACTGCATTGCCTCCTGCATACCGGAACTGATATTTCCCATCATCTGCTCCATAGCAGTCTGGATTCCCTTTGTAAGCTGTTTTTCCACCTGTTCCATTATCTCTGTAAATTTTGACTCAATCCCCTTTGCGATCGCATCTGTGAAAGAAGTCATCATGACTTTCATGTAAGTTTCCATTGCCTGGGAAAACTGCGTCTGCACCTCGCTGGTATCCACAAGAGTCATAAGTCCATTCATGAGACGATTCTGCCCATCCTCTGTCTGCATATATTCCAGAAAATAGGTTCCCAGATTAGCCGGGTCCGGAAGGGAATTATTCCTGGCATACTCCGGATAAGCAGCTACAACGTCCTGCATAAGAAGATCCCGTATCTGTTTTGTGGTAATATTCACTGTCACGCTGTTTTTAACCAGATTCTCTGCTTCCTCTTTGATCTGCTGCTGGATTTCCCCCTGACTTAAAAAGGCAAGAATGCTGGCCACATCTGTCTGGGTGATACCATTTGCCTTGGCATACTCCTGATACTGGTTCATCAGCCCCACAGCCACTGCGATCAGTTTTTCCGAAGACATATCCACGTTCACGTTATTTTTCACCAGCTCCTGCAGATCCTTGCACAGACGTTCGTTCATCTCTTTTGATGTCAGATACTGCTTCAATGCTGCCTGCATTTTATCCATATCTGCTTCCGGTTTATCTTTAATGCTTTCCTGATAACCAGTAAGAACCTCTTTCAGCAAAGCAGTTACCTTCTCTTCTGTAAAATCAAACTTCACTGACTTCAGCGCCTGACTCATATCCGGAACCTGGTCTGCCGGAAGATTTTTCAGAATTTCTTCCGGATCAATCATATGGGAAAGATCCAGATCAAGGTCATCCAGCTTGATAAGCTTGGAAAGATCCGGCATACTGCTCTCATCCAGATTTATATTTCCAGCCAGAGCTGACATGTCAGGCATATCCGGCATTTCCACATTCAATCCGGAGGACAGCCCCGAAAGACTGGACAGGTCCATATTAAATCCACTGAGATCTACCTGAAAGGCCTCCTGCAGAGCATCCGCGTTAATGGAAAAAAGGGATTCCATGTCAAACTTACTGTTCTCATTGTCTTCTTTTCCAAATTCCTCTCCGGTAAAAACATTTATCTTTTCATCCGCCAGCTGCTGCTTCACAATTTCACTGGAAGCAGCCTTCTCGATCACATGTTTGGTAAGCTCCGGGGTATAACAGATTCCTGCAGTGAGCATGGAAGCAGCGGCACCTTCCACAGGCTGGACAATTCCCACAATTGTCAGATCTTCTCCGTTTTTCACCAGTTTTTTCATATAAGAGCTGTTGTCTGATTTATCCTTCCAGACCTTATATTCTTCATCATATTCATAATAATCGGTACTGTTTACCAGCTTAAATTTCTTCCCCAGGATTTCATCATAGGTGTATGGACCCTCGTTTTCTGGCGTTTCCACTGCCTCTTCTGCCATAAATTTCTGAACCATATCATCCAGTTCCTTACCGTCCCGAAGCCCAAGAGTGTATTGGAGAAAATCACTGATATCGCCCTGTGAAGTAAGCACCAGTACACATTCTTTATAATTTTCAGGCCATCTTCCCGCTTTCACGTCATATTGATCCTTATAAAGATCAGCATCTTCCGGCATTTCATGAAAAACATCAGTGCTCATGGTAGAAGACATAATGCTGTTGGAGGAACCAGAGCCCAAACCCATAGCCGAAAAAGATTTGTCCGGATTTACCTGTCGGATATTTTTTTCATTTTCCAGAAAAATCTGGGGAGAAACAGAATACGTATACTCCACCGAATTTGCATACTGGGAAATGCTGCTTTCATTACTGTCCAGGTAAACCTTCAGAGACTCCAGATCATTGGAATTCATTTTGGAGAACATATTAGTCACCATCTGGGCAACTCCTACTTCCCCATCCTTTTTCCCACTCTGCGCTGTGGCTGCTCCCATCATCATAGAGGTAAGATCCACTCCTGTGCTTTGTATCTGCAACGGATATTCTGAAAGTGTTTCTTCTTCCATATTTGTAATGTATTTGTCTACACCATTTGATATGGAAAGGATCAGCGCAATTCCGATAATACCGATGGAGCCTGCAAAAGAAGTAAGTAAGGTCCGGGCTTTCTTAGTCTTCAGATTCTGAAAGCTAAGGGAAAGTGCAGTAAAAAAGGACATGGAGGATTTTCCCATATTCTTGTGAACAGGAGGTGCCATGCTCTCGCTGTCTATCACAAACGGATCTGTATCAGAAAGGATCCGCCCATCTTTTACCGTCACGATTCTGGTGGCATAAAGCTGGGCAAGCTCCGGATTATGGGTGACCATTACTACCAATCGTTCCTTTGCGACCCCTTGCAAAAGATCCATAACCTGTACACTGGTATCTGAATCCAGGGCTCCTGTTGGCTCATCCGCCAAAAGAATTTCCGGGTCATTTACAAGTGCTCTGGCAATTGCCACTCGCTGCATCTGACCGCCTGACATCTGACTTGGCTTTTTGTGGATCTGGGCACCAAGGCCTACTTTTTCCAGAGCTTCTTTTGCACGGCGTCTCCGCTCACTTTTTGATACACCGGAAATGGTAAGGGCAAGCTCCACGTTTGCAAGAACTGTCTGGTGTGGGATCAGATTATAACTCTGAAACACAAATCCTATGGTATGATTTCGATAAGAGTCCCAGTCCCTGTCTTTATATTTTTTCGTAGAAATCCCATTGATGATCAGATCGCCTCTATCGTACCGGTCAAGACCACCAATAATATTCAGAAGAGTGGTTTTTCCCGAACCGCTGGGACCAAGAATTGCCACAAATTCATTGTCCCGAAGACTAAGGCTCACTCCGTCCAGGGCACGCTGTACCAAATTTCCTGTTCTGTATTCTTTGTGTATGTCTTTGATCTGAAGCACTTACTACTTCCTTTCTGTCGCATAATAAATGTTTATAACCATTCACCAATTCAGGCAAAATATACCGCAAAGTGGGGCGCCGAAGATTTCGATTTTTATGTGAGTCAGATTCACATAAAATACCTTGCGGAATAATATTTGCTGAATAGTTCAAATATTTTTTATTATAATCTTAAATTGTGAACATATTGTGTTTTTAAAATAAAACCATTCTCTTGAAATCCAACTATTTCTATCGTATAATAAGAAGATACATTACCGCTTTAGAGAGATGATGCATGCAGATTGCGGCTATCGCAGTCTGATATAACTTACTTCAGAAAGGATGAAAAACATGAAGGTTTTACTCTTAAATGGCAGCCCGCGCAAGGAAGGCTGTACGTTCACCGCACTTAGTGAAGTGGCAAAAACACTGAATCATAATGGAATTGATACTGAGATTTTCCAAGCTGGAAATCCGGATACAGATAATGTAAAAGCCGCCGCGGCGAAATTAAAAGAAGCAGATGCGCTTATAGTTGGTTCTCCGGTATACTGGGCTTCCCCATCCGGACAGATCATTGAATTTATGGATAAGCTTTGCTCCATGGCAGGCAAAGACATGCTCCACAAACCAGCTGCAGCAGTTGCTTCTGCAAGAAGAGCCGGCACCACAGCTACTTTAGACGTTCTTCAGAAATATTTCAGCTATCATGAAATGCCTGTTGTATCTGCTAACTACTGGAACATGGTTCACGGAAATACTCCTGCAGAAGTTGCACAGGATGAAGAAGGACTTCAGATCATGCGCTCACTTGGAAACAATATGGCATGGCTTCTGAAATCCCTGGAAGCAGGGAAAGCGGCAGGTATTGCAGTTCCCCAGGCGGAAGATAAGATCAAGACAAATTTTATCCGCTAAATATGGTGCAGTAGTTGTCATGTCTTCACATAAATGAAGCTCCAGAGCGTGTTTGAAAAAAGCTTTCTGCAATATTTCCCACAAGATGGGGCGTGCAGATTGCAAGAATGATTTTTCAAACAGGCTCTGGCTGCACCAGTTTAATAATGTGTGTGACATGGAAGCAGTTCCGTTCACATACATCCAAAAAAACTTCCAGAGAGGTATTTTATGCTGCAAATAATCGAAACAATCAACACCGCTGTAAATAATTTTATCTGGGGCGTTCCTGCAATGGTCTGTATTTTCGGAGTTGGTCTTTATCTTAGTATCCGCACCAATTTTCTTCAGATTCGCAAATTCCCCTACGCAATCAAAACAACCCTTGGACGTATTTTCCGCAAACGTGACGCATCTGACGGTGCTATCACGCCTTTCCAGGCAGTGTGTACAGCACTTGCAGCCACGGTCGGTACTGGCAATATTGCCGGTGTAGCAGGTGCTATCGCAATTGGCGGTCCCGGAGCCATATTCTGGATGTGGGTTTCTGCACTGTTTGGCATGTGTACCAAATATGCTGAGGTTACTCTGGCGGTACACTACCGCGAGATCAATGCCAACGGTGAACTGGTAGGCGGTCCCATGTATTACATCAAGAACGGTCTTAGCAAAAAATGGCACTGGCTGGCTTATCTGTTCGCAGCATTCGGCGTGCTCACTGTATTTGGTACCGGTAACGCTACACAGGTCAATACTATCACCACTGCCATCAATTCTGCATTGCTGAATTATAACGTGATCAGCGAAAGCGCCGTTTCTACTTCCAACCTGATCATCGGAATCATAATTGCCATTCTAATTGCCATGATCCTTCTTGGCGGAATCAAACGAATTGGCCATGTTACCGAAAAGCTGGTTCCATTTATGGCTCTGCTTTACATTCTTCTCGGACTGGGAGTTATCCTTCTGAACATTCAGAATGTACCAGCTGTATTCGCTTCTATTATCAGAGGGGCATTTCAGCCCAGAGCTGTAACAGGCGGCATTGTTTTAAGTATGTTCACAAGTTTAAAAAAGGGTGTTTCCCGTGGTATCTTCTCTAACGAGGCTGGTCTTGGTACCGGATCCATTGCCCATGCGTGTGCAGATACCAAAAAGCCTGTAAAACAGGGTATGTTCGGTATTTTCGAAGTCTTTACAGATACCATCGTGATCTGTACACTGACTGCACTGGTTATCCTTTGCAGCGGCGTTGCTGTTGATTATGGAAAAGCAGCTGGCGCAGAGCTTACGATCCTTGGATTTACTTCTACATATGGAAGCTGGGTATCCATTTTTACAGCAGTTGCCATGTGCTGCTTCGCTTTTTCCACAGCAGTCGGATGGGGACTTTACGGTGCCCGCTGCATCGAGTTCCTGTTCTCTGAAAAAGTGATCAAACCTTTTATGGTTATTTATTCCCTGGTTGCCATCCTTGGCGCAACTGCCAACCTTGGACTGATGTGGAGCATTGCCGAGACATTTAACGGTCTTATGGCAATTCCCAACCTGATTGCTTTGTTCCTGCTTTCCGGTACAGTTGTGAAGCTGACAAAAGAATATTTTGCCGGTGAGGGCAAAACAAAATAAATATAAAAAGGGACATCGCATGAACCGTTTTCGCTCATGTGATGTCCCTTTCAGATTATTGATCAATCCTTATTCTCTTCCTCGGCAGCTGCATCTGTAGTTGTATCAGCATCTTCGCTTTTCTCTTCCTCACCGATCTCAACTGCATTTTTTTCTTCCTCAGTCAGCTCCTGCACATCCGTAACGCTTACCTTATGGTCATACCATTTTCCCTTTTTACCAATGATTGCCAGGTCAAATTCCTCATCCAGCTTCTCTACCGGAACATTGAATCCATAAACCTCCTCTGTCATGCCATCGCTGTAAGTTACCTTATCAATAGTAGGCTGAATCAGTTCGGCACCGTCTTTCTGTGCATCCTCTGCTGTTCCAAGGAAAACATTCTCAATATTCTTGGAAACGAGAGTAATATGAACGGTCATTTTACCATCCTTTACAGTGAGGGTAGCTCTTCCGTTGCAAGCCTCATTTACATGGAACATACTGCTGTCTGTGTCAAACTCTACACCATAAACACCGTCTTCAAGTTCGCTGTCTGCGGCATTCTCTGCACCATCTGTGGTTTCCTCTGCCTCAGCCTCTGTGGCTTCTGCAAATGCCGGGAATGCAGTTCCTGCTGTCATAGCGGAAATACTTACAGCTGTTAATAAAATGACTAATGAACGTTTCATAATAACTCTCCTTGCTTTTTCTTTATTTACGGTGCACTTGTGTGTACCGTATTTGTTTTATTACTCAAACAGCTGCCCCACAGTGTAGGAGCAGCTGCTTTTGTTCTGTTGCAATAACAATTTATACCAGAATAATTATTTCGCGATGGAATCAATAGCTGCCTGAGTATGAGCTACATAAAGCTGCTCAACAGCGTCAATTCTTCCAAGACCTTCGATCTGGCAGTCAATCTCATCGAAATCTCCAGAGGCCTCGAACATGCTCTTCCAGGAATCGTCATCATCACCAGCCATATCATTGTTTGCATGGTCACCAGCAACAACCATAAGCGGACGAAGAATTACTTTCTTGAATCCGGCATCTTTTACTTTATTGATAACTTCATCACAAGCTGTATCCTCTGGCTCACCTTCTACAGTACCGATGAATGCGTTTGTGAATCCAAGTTTCTCCATCTGGGTCTGCATCTGGTCATATGTAACGTTTGCTGTATGGGAAGTACCATGTCCCATGAATACAAATGCGGTTCCATCTTCTGCAGCTGCTTCCATGCTGTCATATCCAGCTTCTTTTACAGCTTCATCTGTGATTGCCTGAGCAACAGCAGCTTTGTCATCGTTGATAACGGTAGCGTCATCGCCAACCTCACCAAGCATTGGTTCAGCGATTGCTACAGATTCAAATTTATCTTTGTAAGCATCAATAGCTTCTACCATCTCATCGTACTCAGCACCATGCATAAGATGTGTAGGCTGAACTACAAGATTCTTAACACCGTTTGCTACTGCACGGTCAAGTGCCTGCTGCATGTTATCAATCTTCTCATCATCTCTTGCCTGTACATGGTTGATAATGATCTGAGCGGTAAATGCTCTTCTTACAGACCAATCCGGGAATGCTTCTGCAAGAGCATCCTCGATTCCCTTAATATCCTCTGCACGGCTGTCGTTAAAGGATGTACCAAAGCTTACTACAAGAAGCTCATTCTCACCGATCTCGTCCTGATTACGAGGATCATCCTTGGAAGCATCACCTGTATCACGTCCGAAATACTCTGGGCTGGCCTCTTCTCCCTCTACAAGCTCTTTCTGAGCATCTGTAAGGGCATCCCATGCTTCTTTAGCTTCCTTGCACTGCTCATCTGTATCATCTGTTCTCTCCTGAACATAAATAGCATCGATAAGTGCTGCTACTTTATCAGCCGCTTCCTTATCTGCATCTGCAGTGTCATCAGCTGCTTCTGCATCGTCTGTTGTCTCAGCATCATCAGCTGCTTCAGCATCGTCAGCTGCCTCAGCATCATCAGCTGTCTCAGCATCGTCTGTTGTCTCCTCTGCTGCTTCCTCTGTCTCTGCAAATGCAACAGTTGCTGTTGCTGCTGTCATGCTTGCTGCCATAGAAGCTGCAAGAAGGATTGCTAATAAAGATTTTCTTTTCATTTCTTTTTCCTCTTTTTTTTGTATTTCCGGATAGAATCACGTATAAAGAATCCTATGGGAAATCTATCACCAATCTCCCATTGCATAAAAACAGCCGCATTTTCTGCGACTGCACACATTCTCATATACACACTTTTCTTCCAAAAAACATTCAGGAAATATTCATGTATCGTTATGAGAATACAAGTTCTGTGTACCGCAGACCTAAGATTCCACGCAAAGGCAGTTCTCCTGACTTCGGTCAACACTGCTCCCCCTTCCCGGTTTCCCAGTGGGCTCTGAAGCAGCTCCCTTACACAGTGACGGCATCGTTCCGGACTCTCACCGGATTCTCTTTTGCGCATCATGTTTATGATGCAACCTTTGCGCTATAACCATTATACATATTCGACTCGGATATTTAATATGTACCATATTATTATATATTTTTTATGAACTTTTTATGTATTTTCTATGAACTATAGTGTATTTAGAAAATGCGTTCCGCAAGATGTGCGGCACAATTTGTGGGAGATTTCGTCCGGATGAGGGCACCGTAGCATGAAGACGCCGTAGCTGGCTACGCAAACAAATTCGGAAGAAATATACCGCAAAGTGGGGCGTGCAGATTGCGGGAATAATTTTTCAAACAGATTACTATTCACTCCGTTCATAGCAACACGCTTCGCGATGCACAGAAATCATGCTTTCGCATGGTTTCGCGCCGCAATTCTCAGGTTTTCTGTGAATTACTTATTGACAAATACCCCGCCAGGGTATATATTGGTTTCATCAAATACATACCCTGGCGGGGTATATAAGGAAAGGAGTCCGCCTATGACAGCTGATTATAAATCCGAATCCTGCTGCAGCCACACCGCAGCCGATCCTGCAACTCTTTCCAGCCAGGAACCTACCAAGAAGGTCTGTTCCTGCTGTTGTACCAAGCACACCGATCGTTCCGAAGCAGAGCGCAGGAAGCTGGTAAACCGTCTGAAACGTATTGAAGGCCAGATAAGGGGGATTATAGGAATGCTGGAGAATGACGCTTACTGCAACGATATTCTTATTCAGTCAGCAGCTGTAAATGCCGCTGTGAATGCATTTAATAAGGAACTTCTCGCCAATCATATCCGAACCTGTGTGGCAAGAGATATCCGTGATGGTAAAGACGAAACCATTGATGAGCTGGTTGCAACTTTGCAGAAGCTAATGAAGTGAGATACCAGCGTATTCCGAATGTGTACCTGCCTGCGGAGGTACGAATGCGCAGAGCAGTCCGTTGGTATCGAAACACTGTATTCGAAGGAGGAATTTATTATGGAACAATACAACGTCACCGGCATGAGCTGTGCAGCCTGCAGCGCCCGTGTGGAAAAAGCGGTAAACAAGGTTCCGGGAGTTACTTCCTGCTCCGTAAGCCTGCTTACCAATTCCATGGGAGTGGAAGGAACTGCCTCAGCCTCTGCCATTGTCTCAGCTGTAGAAGAAGCCGGATACGGCTGCAGCCTGAAGGGTGCTTCCGGCCAGAAGGAACCCGTTTCTGATGCTGAGAAAGCCCTGGAAGATCACGAAACGCCACTCCTCAGGAAACGACTTATTGCCTCAGTAGGTTTTCTTCTGGTGCTGATGTACTTTTCCATGGGACACATGATGTGGGGATGGCCGCTGCCAGCCTGGTTTGATGGCAACCATATCGCCATGGGACTTGTACAGCTGCTTCTTGCAGGAATCGTCATGGTCATCAATCAGAAATTTTTCATCAGCGGCTTCAGGAGTCTGTGGCACCGCTCTCCGAACATGGATACCCTGGTAGCTCTCGGCTCCATGGCCTCCTTTGTATGGAGTGTCTATGCCCTGTTCGCCATGACCAGAGCCCAGGTTGACGGCAATTCCGAACTTGTCACGCACTACATGATGGAATTCTATTTCGAATCTGCCGCTATGATCCTGACCCTGATCACCGTTGGAAAAATGCTGGAAGCCCGTTCCAAGGGCAAGACCACGGATGCCTTAAAAGGTCTTATGAAGCTTGCTCCCAAGACTGCCGTTGTCATCCGAAACGGCCAGGAAGCCACCGTTCCCATTGACCAGGTTGTAAAAGGTGACACCTTTGTTGTCCGTCCTGGTGAGAACATCCCGGTGGATGGTGTGATTATCGAAGGCTCCAGTGCAGTCAACGAATCTGCCCTTACAGGTGAGAGTATCCCTGTCGACAAAGCTGCCGGAGATCTTGTCTCCGCAGCCACAGTCAACCAGTCTGGCTTTATCAAATGTGAAGCTACCCGCGTTGGCGAAGACACCACACTCTCCCAGATCATCAAAATGGTCAGTGATGCTGCAGCCACCAAAGCTCCTATTGCCAAAATCGCAGACCGTGTTTCCGGTGTTTTCGTACCTGCTGTTATCACTATTGCAATTATAACTACTATTGTCTGGCTGCTTACCGGTCATGAGGCTGGCTACGCCCTGGCAAGAGGAATTTCCGTTCTGGTCATCAGCTGCCCATGCGCCCTTGGTCTTGCCACTCCGGTTGCCATTATGGTTGGAAACGGAATGGGTGCCAAAAACGGTATCCTTTTCAAAACAGCCGTCTCCCTTGAGGAAGCCGGAAAGGTTCAGATCGTAGCCCTTGACAAAACCGGAACCATCACAAACGGTCAGCCGGAGGTTACTGACATTCTCCCTGCAGACGACGTATCTGAGAACGATCTTCTCACCCTTGCCTACGCCCTTGAAAAAAAGAGCGAGCACCCTCTTGCGAAAGCCATTCTGGAAAAAGCTGCAAGCCTTGGTCTTACAGCCCAGGAAGTCACAGAATTCCAGGCTCTTCCCGGCAATGGACTCTCTGCGAAGCTTGGCGCTTCCACGCTTATCGGCGGAAGCATGAAATACATCAACACTCTGGCAGCTGTCTCTCCGTCTCTTATGAACCAGGCCGAGAAGCTTGCCGAAGCAGGAAAAACTCCTCTTCTTTTCGCAAAAGATGGAAAACTTCTTGGAATCATTGCAGTTGCTGATGTAATCAAACCGGACAGTGCACAGGCAGTCAAAGAGCTTCAGAATATGGGTATCCAGGTAGTTATGCTTACCGGCGACAACGAGCGCACTGCCAGAGCTATTGGCGCACAGGCAGGTGTTGACCAGGTTATTGCAGGCGTCCTTCCAGATGGAAAAGAGAGCGTCATCCGCTCCCTGAAGGAAAAAGGCAAGGTTGCCATGGTTGGCGACGGAATCAACGACGCACCAGCCCTTACCAGAGCAGATATTGGTATTGCCATCGGTGCCGGAACGGATATAGCCATCGACGCAGCAGATATTGTCCTTATGAAAAGCCAGCTTTCCGACGTGCCAGCTGCTATCCGTATGAGCCGCGCTACTCTTCGCAACATCCACGAGAATCTCTTCTGGGCGTTCTTCTACAATGTAATTGGTATTCCGCTGGCTGCCGGCGTATGGATTCCAATTTTCGGATGGACCTTGAACCCGATGTTCGGCGCTGCTGCCATGAGCCTTTCCAGCTTCTGTGTAGTTACCAACGCGTTGAGGCTAAACCTGTTTAAAATTCATGACGCAGTTAAAGATAAAAAAGTCAAGAATCCGGTTTCCATAGAATCCAATTCTGGAAATATTGCTGATTTCTCTGAAGCATCATCTGCTGTTTTCTCAAAATCATTCAATGCAGATAAAACTTCAGATGCAGAACAAACGATTAATAACAGCTGCAAGCTTTTGAACGAATGCAGCGATATTAATAACAATACTAACAAAAAGGAGAATAATACCATGGTAAAAGTGACAGTTAATGTAACAGGAATGATGTGCGGACATTGCGAAGCACACGTAAACAAAGCAATCCAGGAAGCATTTGGGGTACAGGATGTTGTATCCTCCCATGATGCCGGAACTACTATTTTCTCAGCACCAGAGAAAGTGGACGAGGACAAAATCCGCCAGGTAATCAAAGACGCTGGCTATGAAGTAACCGGAATTACACAGGAGTAATCCATCCCTCACATTCAACTTGACCAATGCAGAATCCTAGAGCGTGTTTGAAAAAGGCTTTCTGCAAGATGTGCGTCACAATTTGTGGGAGATTTTGTCCGGATGAAGGCGCCGTAGCGGGCTACGGCAACTGAATTCGGGCAAAATATACCGCAAAGTGGGGCGTGCAGATTGCGGGAATGATTTTTCAAACACGCTCTAGTGCAAAGGTCCGTTCAAACAGCCGACAGAAACATTTTATGATATGATACCTCTAAAGTAGACAGATTAAATATAAAAATCTGTTACTTTGGAGGTATTTTTCATGCCAAAATCAA